>CAZUXS010000057.1:0-12880 GCA_964624605.1 uncultured Lachnospiraceae bacterium
TGTAATCAAGCAAATCTCTGTCTTGATAAGGACTGTATGTTTCAATGCCGTAACTTTCGTTACGTATTGCGGCACTTGCAAAACGTGTGCCGGGGCGATATGACGTTGTGCTGTCGAAAGGTGCACCGAAGATGACCACATCGCTTTGCTCATATTCGTGGTCGCAGCCTATAAATGTGTGAATATTCATACCGTGTTTCATAAGTTAAGAAGCTCCTTTACATAAGTTGGCAGATAGAATGAACCCTTGTGCAAATCCGTATTGTAGTAACCTGTTCTAAGACCCAAGCTGTTCCATTTTTCCTCATCCAAATCCTTTATAGGGTCGTACTTTTTGGACGCAAAGCCGAAAAGCCAGTGTCCGGACGGATAAGACGGAATATGGCATTGATATACCGTACTGTATGGGAAAACGGCCTGTATGTGGCTGTGAGCCTTACGCACCGTGCGGCTGTGCTCACTGTAATAAGGGCTTTCATGCTGATTGATAAGTATGCCGTCATCGTGCAAAGCCTTATAACAGTTGCCGTAAAATTCTCTTGTGAAATATCCCTCGGCAGGGCCGTAAGGGTCGGCACAATCCACTATAATCAAATCATAGGAATTATGCTGAGGGCGAACATATCTCAATCCCTCCTCAAAGTGCATCACAACTCTCGGGTCGTTAAGTCCCACCGTGAGTTCCTGAAAATGCTGCATACACATTTCCGTTACCATTCTGTCTATCTCCACCATATCTATTCTTTCAATGGTGTCATATTTCAAAAGTTCCCTTATTGTGCCGCCATCGCCCGCACCTATCACAAGCACGTGTTTAACGTTCGGGTGCACAGCCATAGGCACATGGGTAATCATTTCGTGATATATAAACTCGTCCTTTTGAGTGAGCATAAGTTCACCGTCAAGCACAAGTATTTTACCGAATTCACTCGTTTTTAAAATATCTATTCTCTGATATTCACTCTCGCAAGAAGCTATCTCCTGCTCGACTTTCATTGAAAAACGCACATTTTTGGTGTGCTGGTCGGTATACCAAAGTTCCATCGGTCTGCCTCCTATTCAACTACATTGATGTATTCTATGTTCATATCCTGTGTACCTGTGAGCACACAGCCTTTTTCCTTAGCGTATGTTATATATGCTATTATTTCATCCGTTATTTTTTCACCCGGTGCAAGTATAGGTATGCCGGGTGGATAACACATTACAAACTCTCCGCAAATCTTGCCCGCACTTTCAACAATCTTATATGACTTTTTATCACTGTAGAAAGCCTGTTGAGGTGCCATAACAATTGTGGGATTGATATATTCGTGGTCGAAAAGACCCGCTTTATCTCTTTGGTGAAGGCGCTTGACTTCTGCAAGAGCGGATATAAGTCTTTCAATTTCAAGACTTCTGTCACCACCCGATACAATTGCAAGTATGTTGCCTATATCACCAAACTCAATTTGAATACCGTAATCATCACGCAAAATATCGTAAACTTCAATTCCCGCAAGACCGACATCTCTTGTATGTACGGAAAGTTTTGTCAAATCAAAATCATATATGTAATCACCGTTTACAATCTCCCTGCCGAAAGCGTAGAAACCGCCCAAAAGGTTTATTTCCTCTCTGGCGTAAGATGCAAGCTTCATTATTTTATCCGTCACAACCTCACCGTAAAGGCTCATATTTCTTCTTGCAATATCGAGTGATGAAAGCAAAAGATATGAGGCACTTGTGGTTTGTGTAAGGTTTATAACCTGTCTTACATAGTCGGAATTTACATTATTATTCACAAGCAATATGGAGCTTTGTGTGAGTGAACCACCCGTTTTGTGCATACTTACGGCAGCCATATCCGCACCCGCTTCCATAGCGGAAATAGGCAGTTTATCATTAAAATAAAAATGCGTGCCGTGAGCCTCATCCACAAGCACAAGCATACCATGCCTGTGAGCAAGTTCAACTATTGCCTTAAGGTCGGAACAAACACCGTAATATGTGGGGTTGTTCACAAGCACAGCCTTTGCATCGGGATTTTCCTCAATAGCCTTTTCAATATCCTTAACGGACATACCAAGGGGAATACCAAGCCTTTGATTAACACCGGGGTTGACGTAAATGGGATAAGCACCCGTAACAACAAGGGCATTTATGGCACTTCTGTGCACGTTTCTGGGCATAATTATTTTTTCGCCCGCCTTACAGGAGGACATAACCATAGCCTGCACTGCCGCCGTTGTGCCGTTGACGATGAAAAAAGCATCCTTTGCCTTGAAAGCCTCTGCCGCAAGTTCCTGTGCTTCCTTTATTACGGAAACGGGATGGCAAAGATTATCAAGAGGCTTCATTGAGTTCATATCAAGCTGAACGCACTCCGCACCCAAAAAATTTTTCAAATCCTTGTTGCCCCTGCCACCCTTGTGACCGGGAACATCAAAATGCACTATTCTGTTTATTCTCTGCTGCTCCAATGCTCTGTGTATCGGAGTATAATTTTGATTAAGTTTATTCTTATTATCCATTGAATTTTCAAAACCGTAACCTTTCGTTGTATTACAATTTCGCAAATTGTTAAATTATTATAATCGTAAGTATATCACACTATCAAAAGATATTCAATAATAAATTTAAAATTGTTTGTATTTTAACTCCCGATATGTTATAATGGAACAAACACATATAATTGGCGGTGAATGAAATATGAATAAATATGCAAAAAAATTATCACTTGCACTTGCAATGGCTGTGCTTACCGTGAACACAGCTTATGCCGATATAGGTGTGCAAGTGAACGGAGAGACCGTTTCTTTCTCTTCGGCAGCACCCGTTATTGAGGACGGACGAACACTCATCCCCCTCAGAGGTGTATTTGAAAAACTGGGTTACGATATAACTTGGGTTGCTGACACAAAAACGGCTGTTCTCACTAACGGCGAAAACAAAATAAGTGTAACTGCACTCTCTCCCGTATTAAATGTAAACGGAAGTGAAAAAACTTTGGATGTTAGTGCCAAAATAATAGACGGCTATATGTATATTCCACTGCGTGCCATAGGAGAAGCAGGCGGTGCAAGTGTGAGCTGGAACTCCGATACAAAGGTTGCAAGCATAACTTCAACATCTTATAATGCCGTTTCAAAGGAAAGCAATAATTCAAGCAATTCCGATGTGCACCAATATATTGCCAAAAAAAGCCAAATATTGAACACAATAGATTTTACGGGGTTTGAAAAAACACTTTTCAACGATGTAAACAACAGCAACACGGATGTTGTGGGCGAAGCAAAAAAAATGTTGCCGACACTTCAAAAGGCATATTCAAATCTTTATGCCCTCTCCGTACCGAGCGGATACGAAAACGACAGCAAAAAAACACTGACGGCAATTCAAAAAATGCAGGAAATTTGCAATGCGGCAATTCAAATTTACGGCAACGGAGAATATTCCGAGCTTAATAAGCTTGTAGAGGAAATAGAAAATTTAAACAAACTATGATTGATTTGTTTTGACATTTATGTCTTATAATGATATTATTGATATTGGGAAAATTTTCAAAACAAACATAAGAGGTGTATTATGGATAAGAACAAAAAGTGCCCCGTAGGTGGCAAAGGTATAGGCGGTCAAGCTGTAATTGAAGGTGTAATGATGAGGGGCAAGAGAATATATGCCCTTGCGGTGCGTAACTCCAAAGGAGGCATTTCAATTGAAAAAACTCCCGTGAAGCCCGCAACCGATAAGAGCAAGATTTTCGGTTTCCCTATCGTCAGAGGTGTTGTTGCCTTTATAGACAGCCTTGTTATGGGTATGAAAGTTACAACCAAATCAGCCGAAATGGCAGGACTTGACGATATAGAATACGATGAAGAAAGCAAATTTGAAAAATGGCTTGAAGAAAAATGCGGTGATAAGCTTAAGGACTACATTATATATTTCAGTGTAGCCGTTTCACTTGTGCTTGCTTTCGGACTTTTCTCATTCCTCCCCACATTCATAGGTGGATTGATTGGCAAGTTTATGCAAAACGATAGCACAAATGTGAGAAGTATAGTTGAATCAATTACCAAAATGGTAATATTTTTGGGATATTTGAGCCTTGTTTCCTGCATGAAAGATATCAAGAGAGTATTTATGTATCACGGTGCGGAGCATAAAACAATCAACTGTTTTGAAAGCGGAGACGAACTCACCGTTGAAAACGTAAGAAAGCACACAAGACTTCACAAAAGATGCGGCACAAGCTTTCTCGTCATCGTAATGATAATAAGTATATTTTTAGGTTTCTTTATAAGAACAAATGTATTCTGGCTCAGAGTGGTTTGCAAACTTTTGCTCATACCTATCATTTCAGGTATTTCTTATGAGATTATAAAGTGGGCAGGTTCTCACGATAACTGGCTTGTAAACATTGTTTCCGCTCCGGGTATCGCAACACAGTATATCACAACAAGAGAGCCAAAGGACGAAATGATTGAGGTTGCCATTGCTTCACTTAAGGCAGTGCTTGAAGAAGAACCGGAGGATAAATAATGACGGTCAATGAAGGACTAGCCGAATTGAAAAAAAGCTTAAAGGCGGCGAGCATAGAAAGTTGGTCAATAGATGCTTCACTTATAATGATGCACGCAATGGGCTTTAGCAAAATGCAGCTTGTTACCCACGATACGGATGAAGTCACTCCCGAAAAAGAAGAAATAATTTCAAAATTTTTGGCGGAGCGACTCAGTAACAAACCGATGCAATATATTCTCGGTCACTGCGAATTTATGGGGCTTGATTTTGATGTGAACGAAAGCACACTCATTCCCCGCCCCGATACTGAAATACTGGTTGAAAACGCAATTGAAATTATAGAAAAATACGGTTGCAAAACCGTGCTTGATATAGGAACGGGTTCGGGTGCTATAGCCGTAAGCCTTGCAAAGTACACAAATGCGGAGGTTACGGCTGTGGATATATCCCCAAAGGCACTTGAAACGGCAAAGCACAATGCAGAGAAAAACGGCGTAAACGTAAATTTTATATTGAGTGACTTGTTTGAAAATATAAATAACAAATTCGATATTATAGTTTCAAACCCACCCTATATTGAAACGGCTGTTGTTGAAACGCTTGAAAGCAATGTAAAGGACTATGAACCGAGGACGGCACTGGACGGCGGCGAGGACGGGCTTTATTTTTACAGAAAAATAACACAAAACGCACACCGTTATTTGACCGATTGTTGTGGTGCATTGGCATTTGAGATAGGATATAATCAAGCAGAAGCACTAAAAAAAATATTTAAAACCTATAGTTTTGATAATATTTTAATAAAAAATGATTTATCGGGTCTTAACAGGCTTGCAATTGGTTTTAAAATGTGATACAATAAAGTGTAACTGTTAAATTTTGATTTAACAATTACCGTGCCGATGTCAGGCACGTGATATTTTGGAGGTTAATTAATGTTAGAAAGACTTGCAGATATAGAGAGGAAGTTTGAAGAACTTTCCGTTCAGGTAAACGACCCCGATATAATTGCGGATAACGAGAAATGGCGAAAATTGATGAAAGAACACAGTGATATTTCCGCCATCGTTGAAAAATACAGAGAGCTTAAGGCGGCAATGGAGGCACTCGCCGAGGCAAAGGAAATTCTTGCCGATGAAAAGGACGAGGAAATGCGTTCACTTGCCAAAGAAGAGCTTAACGAAAACAATAAAAAAATTGAAACACTTAACGATGAAATTAAACTGCTTATGCTCCCCAAAGACCCAAATGACGATAAAAATGTTATTGTGGAAATAAGAGGCGGTGCAGGCGGTGACGAGGCAAATATTTTCGCAGGTGACCTTTTCAGAATGTACTGCCGCTATGCGGAGAGCAGAAACTGGAAAGTCGAAATTATGAACACCAATGAAAGTGAGTCCGGCGGTTATCGTGAAATTTCATTTATGATAAACGGTACGGGCGCTTATTCTCGCCTTAAATACGAAAGCGGTGTGCACAGAGTGCAAAGAATACCCGCTACCGAATCCGGCGGAAGAATACATACATCAACTGCAACCGTTGCGGTTCTCCCCGAGGTTGAGGAAGTTGATGTAAAGCTTGATATGAATGATTGCAGGTTCGATGTTTTCAGGGCATCGGGCAACGGCGGACAGTGCGTCAACACAACCGATTCGGCTGTCAGGCTTACGCATATTCCGACGGGTATAGTCATTTCATGTCAGGATGAAAAAAGCCAGATTAAAAACAAGGCAAAGGCAGTCAAGGTGCTTATGAGTAAGCTCTATGATTTGGAGCAGGAAAAGCAGCACAACGAGATTGCATCCGAAAGAAAAAGCCAAATTGGCAGAGGCAACAGAAACGAAAGAATAAGAACATATAATTATCCTCAAGGCAGAGTGACCGACCACAGAATCGGTCTTACACTCCACAGGCTCGACGCTATAATTAACGGCGACTTGGACGAAATTATGGATACTCTTATCACCACCGAACAGGCGGAAAAACTTAAGGCGGGCGAAGAGTAAAAGGTTGTTTAAAATCTGCGTGGCAGATGAATATTATACTAACTATAAAAGAGAAAATGGAGGTAATTCAAATGAAAATTGATAAGGCTGTCTTTAAGGCACAGCTTAGTGCCAATGTAAAGACTCTTGCAAGAAAGAAAATTGAAACAGCATCACCCGACGAATTGTATCAGGCTCTTGTTTTCACAATCAGAGATTACATCACAGATAAGTGGATACAGACACATGATACTTACGACAAAAGCGGCTGTAAGATTGTAAAATATCTTTCAATGGAATTTTTGATGGGTAGATTTTTAGGTAATGCCATACTTAATATGACACTCCTTACGGACATTAAAGATGTTCTTGCTGAAATGAACATTGATTACAACGCACTTGAAGAGGTTGAGAGAGATCCCGGTCTTGGTAACGGCGGTCTTGGCAGACTTGCAGCCTGTTTCTTGGATTCCCTCGCTACTCTCGAACTTCCTGCTTACGGTTGCGGCATAAGATACCACTATGGTATATTTGAGCAGAAGATTGAAAACGGTTATCAGGTTGAGCTTCCCGATAACTGGCTTCAGGACGGCGATATGTGGGGCGTTAAAAGACCCGAATATGCCGTTGAGGTTAAGTTTGGCGGCCGTGTAAATGCTGTAAAGCAGGAGGACGGAAGCTACAAATTTGAACAGCAGGATTATCAGAGTGTAATTGCCATTCCTTATGACTACCCTGTTGTAGGCTACGACAACAACACAGTAAATACATTGAGACTTTGGGATGCCGAAGCAAAGAATAAGTTTGACCTTAACAGCTTCAATGCAGGTAACTATCAAAAGGCTGTTGAAGAGCAGAACCTTGCAAAGACACTTACAGAGGTTCTTTACCCTGCCGATGAGCACTATGCAGGCAAGGAGCTCAGACTTAAGCAGCAGTATTTCTTTGTATCAGCTACTCTCCAGAGAACTCTTACAAAATTCAAGAAAAAATTCGGCACCGATTTCAGCTTACTTCCCGAAAAGTATGCTTTCCAGCTTAACGATACGCATCCAGCTGTTGCAGTTGCGGAGCTTATGCGTCTTTTGATTGATGAAAACGGCGTATCTTGGGATGATGCTTGGGAAATAACAAAGAAGTGCTGTGCATATACAAACCACACAATTATGTCCGAGGCTCTTGAAAAATGGCCTTATGACCTCTTCTCAAGACTTCTTCCACGTATCTATATGATAGTTGAAGAAATCAACAAGAGATTTTGCGACTTCCTTATTAAGAAGTACGGTAACAATGCGGACAAGATTCGTAAAATGGCTATCGTTGCAGACGGTCAAATCAGAATGGCTTGGCTTGCAATCGTTGGCAGCCACTCAGTAAACGGTGTTGCAGCCCTCCATACCGAAATTCTTAAAAATCAGGAACTTAAGGACTTCTACGAGATTTATCCCGAAAAGTTCAATAACAAGACAAACGGTATCACACAGAGAAGATGGCTCGGCCACGCAAATGCAGAGCTTGCCGAACTCATCACTTCAAAGATTGGTGACGGTTGGTACAAGGACCTTTCACAGCTTGAAAAGCTTCTTCCTTACGCAAAGGACAAGAAGTTCCAGAAGGACTTCCTTGCAATCAAGAAGCAGAAGAAAGTTGCACTTGCAGACTACTTCAAAGCTAATATGGGCGTTGAAATCAGCCCCGATTCAATATACGATATTCAGGTTAAAAGACTTCACGAGTATAAGAGACAGCTCCTCAACATACTCCACGTTATGAGCCTTTACAACAAGCTTAAAGTAAATCCCGGCTTGGATATAGTACCTAGAACATTTATTTTCGGTGCTAAGTCAGCCGCAGGCTACAGAAGAGCTAAGCTTATCATCAAGCTTATCAACTCCGTTGCAGACCTTGTAAACAACGATAAGGATATCAACGGTAAGATTAAGGTTATATTTGCCGAAAACTATCGTGTAAGCCTTGCAGAAAAGCTTATACCTGCCGCAGATATTTCAGAGCAGATATCAACAGCAAGTAAGGAAGCATCAGGCACAGGTAATATGAAGTTCCAGCTCAACGGTGCACTCACAATGGGTACACTTGACGGTGCCAACGTGGAAATCAGAGAAGAAGTCGGCGATGACAACATCTTCATCTTCGGTATGACAGCCGATGAGGTTATTGCAGAGTACGCAAAGAATGACTACAACCCATGGGATATCTACAATGTGAATTCCGATGTACGTGGTGTCATGAATATGCTCATCAACGGTACTCTTGATCCAAACACAGAGCTTTTCAGAGAAATTTACGATTCACTCCTTAACGGCTTCGGCGGTGCAAGAGCCGATGAATACTTTGTACTTAAGGACTTTGATTCATACGCAAAGGCACAGGCTAAGGTTGACGCACTCTATAAGGACGAATCAAAGTGGGCAGAAAAGGCTATCATCAATATAGCAAAGAGCGGTAAGTTCTCATCAGACAGAACAATACAGCAGTATGCGGATGAAATCTGGAACTTAAAGAAAGTTCACATTGAAATGCCCGAAGAAGCATAATAAATTGAAATAAATAAAACGGAGATGTCACAATTGCGGCATCTCCGTTTTTTTGCTTAAATTTGATAGTATCTATATGGAAAAAAGACGGAGATAAATACAACCTCGGATTTAAATTAGCACTCCAGTGTTTATTTTAAATTATATAAGTTTTTTACTTTTAGTAACTACAGATGAAATGTAAGTTGAAGAAACAGATGTAAAAGAGGTGTCACTAAGTGAATCCTTTTTTCCTAAATCCCTAGAAAAAAGATTGTTCTTTTTTAGGAAAAAAGAACCAAAAACCTTGGGGCGTTCCGATTCGCCCCAAACCCCTAACGGGCAGGGGCAATAAGCACGGTAACTCATCGTAGCACGGTGGCGGGTTGCCCCTGCACCCACCCGTTTTACTTAGAACTTTTGCTACGCAAAAGCAAGCCTTACAGTTTGGCGAATTTGCGACAGAGGGGACGGTTCTTCTGTCGAGGTCTGCGGCTTTTGACCACATATAAAGGATATTATAATATAAATATCAAATCCATAATATATCAGACCTTTGCAACCTTATATCTATTTATGGTTTTTTCAAGTATATCGGATATTTCCAAATTACCAATTATATATTGATTTACAAGTTCTTTTGTCTGCTGTGTGGGTTCAGCGGCATCCAATGTTGATATACCCAAAGCATCATTTGCAATTTTTTCTCTTTCAACTCTTGTAGTTTCCGCAACAGAATATTTTTTTTGCATATATATCACTCCCAATAAAATTTTCTTTAATGTGATTCAATTATATCACAAATAAACACCGCTTTCCACAATAACATGAAAATTTTGTATTTAAACGATTTTTAAATCGCATTGATTAAGGAGCAAGCCATCACTTGCCCCTTAATCAAAATTTAACACCTTTATCCCATAAAAATCTGCGTTTGCACCACACACACACCGTAAAACGGGTGGGTGCAGGGGCAACCCGCCACCATATTCCGCTGAGCCAACGCACTCACTGCCCCTGCCCGTTAGGGGTTTGGGGCGAATCGGAACGCCCCAAGTTTTTTGGTTCTTTTTTCGTAAAAAAGAACACCTCCTAGCCGATGAAAATCTGTGCCCAGTAACCGCCACTGTAACCCAGTCCCATTTGAGTATATCCACTACTTAATATGTTCTTTCTGTGTCCCTCGGAATTCATCCAATCATTCACCACCTGCTGTGGTATTGTCTGTCCCTTTGCTATGTTTTCACCTGCAGTTTTATATGTAATGCCATAAGTTTTAAGCATTTGAAACGGTGTGCCGTATGTGGGTGAAGTATGTGAAAAATAGTTGTTTTTCTTCATATCCTCTGCCTTAAGCTGTGCCACCTCGTTCACCTTTGTATTAAGTGTCAAAGCGCTCAAACCCTGTTTTGCCCTTTCGGCATTTACCAAATCAAGCACCTGTTTTGCATAACCGGATTGTGTTGTGCTGCCCGTACTACCCGTTGCACTCTGCGTTGTAGCCTGTGTGGTTGTTTCATATACGGTTGTGGTTTGTGTTGGTTTTTGCGTTGTGGTCTGTGTAGGCTTTTGAGTTGTCACCTGTGTTGTTGTTTGTGTAGGTTTCTGTGTGGTAGTCTCGGTTGTAGCCTCCGTAGTCACTTTCGTGGTTGTATGCGTAGGCTTTTGTGTGGTAGCCTGTGTTGTGCACTTTGTTGTGTTCACAATAACCGTGCTAACCTGTGTGTTTTCCTTGTTATTCCAAGTTTGAACCATATTGTACCACTGATTTATAAATTTATTATTTGATTGTGTGTAATTCACACCCGCAAAAACACTGCTTGTCATTGTTAAAGTAAGTAATCCCGCTGTTATTATTTTTTTCATATAAATCTCCTCCGCTATGTTTATTAGTTATTGGAGCTCCATATCTGTATTATACAATATATCGTATAAAAAATAAATGCAAAATATATGGAAGAAATGTAAAAAAGTGCTTGCAAGTAACGCCATTTTAGCGTAAAATAGAAATGATGTGTTTAAGAATAGATAGTAATGAAAGGAAAATGAATTATGGCTCCCGATATTAAGGATATAAATAAAAGAAGAATATTCGGTATTATTTCTCACCCCGATGCAGGTAAAACAACTCTTACCGAAAAACTCTTGCTCCATGGCGGTGCTATCCACCAAGCAGGTACGGTAAAGGCTAAAAAAGGTCGTTCCGCAAAATCAGACTGGATGGAAATTGAAAAACAAAGAGGTATTTCAGTTACCTCATCCGTAATGCAGTTTGAATACGAGGGAAAAATAGTTTCAATTATGGATACTCCGGGTCATAATGACTTCGGTGAGGATACCTACCGTATACTCACTTCCGTTGACTCTGCTGTGATGGTTCTCGATGCCGCAAAGGGTGTTGAGGCACAGACAACAAAGCTTTTCAAGGTTTGCAGTATGCGTGAAATACCCGTGTTTACGTTCATAAACAAGCTTGACCGTGATTCAAAAGAACCTCTCGAGCTTTTGGAGGATTTGGAAAACGCACTCGGACTTCCCTCAGTTGTTGTAACCCTCCCTATAGGCAACGGTGCATATTTTGAGGGTATATATGACAGACTTGAAAACAAAATTCACCTCTATAAAGAAAAGAGAACAATTGAACTCGGCGAGGACGGCGTAAACGATAAATCACTTGATGATATTCTCTTCCACGAAAATTTGCAGGAATTGCGTGACAATGTGGAGCTTTTGGACGGTGCAGGCAATGAGTTTGATATGGAAAAGATAAACAAGGGTAAGCTTTCACCCGTATTTTTCGGTACGGCACTCGGTGACTTCGGTGTTACGACTTTCCTTGAACATTATCTTAAGATGTCCCCTGCCCCCGGCAACAGAAAAACAACAACAGGTGAAGTTGCACCTACGGACGAGTTTTTCTCAGGCTTTATATTCAAAATTCAGGCTAATATGAACCCTGCACACCGTGACAGACTTGCATTTTTCAGAATTTGTTCCGGTACATTTGAACGTGGTATGAGTGTTACTCTTTCAAGAACAGGCAAAACATTCAAACTCAACCAGTCAACTCAGCTTATGGCTAACGAGCGTGAAACCGTTGATACAGCTGTTGCAGGCGATATAATCGGTATCTACGATACAGGTAACTATCAGATAGGCGACACACTCACAAACAGCAGTCAAAAACTCTTTTTTGAACCTCTGCCAACTTTCCCACCCGAGCTTTTTATGAAAGTTCGCCCCGTGGATACAATGAAGGCTAAGCAGTTCCAAAAAGGTGTTGACCAGCTTGCACAGGAAGGTGCAATACAGATATATCACACCGAATATAATGAAATAGTTCTCGGTGCGGTTGGTGCACTCCAGTTTGAAGTGTTTGAGTACAGACTTAAGAACGAATACAATTCCGAGATAAGAATGGAAAATATGGATTTCAGTGTTGCAAGATGGGTTAAAAACAAGAAAGCGGAAGAGCTTAAGAAATACGTAAATTCACGCTGTTCACTCGTTTTTGACCACTTTGAAAGACCTATTCTCCTCTTCGCCAATGCCTACACCCTCGGCAACTTTGCAGAGAAAAATGAGGATGTGGAGCTTGTTGAAGCACTTGCGGTTGATGATAATTTCTAAAAAGATTGTTCTTTTTTACGAAAAAAGAACCAAAAACCTCGGGTGGTTCGCATTTTGCGTAGCAAAATTGCGAATCCCTACGGGATTTCAAAATTACTTTGTAATTTTGAAACTAGATTCGCCCCGAACCCCTAACGGGCAGGGCGTGGGGTACGGTGGATTATCGAAGTACAGTGGCGGGTTGCCCTGCACCCACCCGTTTTAAGGGGTGATGGAACAAACTATTTA
>CAZUXS010000058.1:0-12550 GCA_964624605.1 uncultured Lachnospiraceae bacterium
CCATCTGATTGAAGATATCGATGTAACCAGCCATTTCAAGCTCACCGCTTGTAACATCTGTGTTACCGGGCTTGAAGCCAAGAACCTTCTCGGCATCCTCTTCGTTACCGATACAAACATCAACGTACTGCATAAGGTTTGTCATAACCTTCTGAGCCTTTTCTGAAGACCAAAGCTTCTTACGGAAGTTAAGGTCACAAGAAACTGTAACACCCTTAGCCTTAGCAGCCTTAAGAGCAGCTTCTGTAACTTCTGCAGCGATGTCACTTACAGCAGGTGTGATACCTGTGAAGTGGAACCAATCAGCACCCTCGAAGATTGCATCAAAATCAAACTGATCAGCTGTTGCTGTTGAGATTGAAGAATGTGCTCTATCGTAAACTACGTTAGATGCTCTCATAGATGCACCTGTTTCAAGATAGTAGATACCAAGTCTTTCGCCGCTTCTTACAATATTCTTTGTTTCTACGCCGTACTTTCTTAAAGCAGCAACCGCACATTCACCGATTGGGTTAGCAGGAACAGCTGTTACAAACTCTGCATTGTAGCCATAGTTTGCAAGTGATACAGCAACGTTAGCCTCGCCGCCGCCGTAGTTGATATCAAACTCATCAGCCTGAATAAATTTTTCATTGTTAGGTGTTGATAATCTCAACATGATTTCGCCCATTGTTACAATTTTCTTGTTAGCCATTTTGTGGAAATCCTCCTTAAAGTTAAATATTTTATATATGCACGACCCTCGCACATATTTTATATGTCAATTATAGCATATTTTTTTTCTATAATCAACACTTGTTTTCACTTTTTTTACAAAAATATTTCAGAACCGTACATTTTCTGTTTCAGCCCCATTCCACACTTATAAATTTACTTGATTTTATTATCCTATTATGATATAATTGTTAAAAATAAAACAAATAAAACGTAAAGGAGATGCTTACATTGAGTAACGTAAAAATTTCAGATGCTATAAAGTACATCGGTTGCGATGACAAAACAATCGACCTTTTTGAAAGCCAGTATGTTGTGCCTAACGGTGTTTCATACAATTCATACCTCATCATTGACGAGAAAACAGCGGTTATGGATACCGTTGATGCAAGAGCAACAGACGAGTGGTTCAAGAACCTCGAAGCCGCTTTAGGCGATATCAAGCCAAGCTACCTTGTTGTTTCACACATGGAGCCCGACCACGCTTCAAACATAATCAAGTTCACAGAAAAGTACCCCGAAGCACAGGTGGTGTTAAACGCAAAGGCACTTGCCATGATTCCACAGTTCTTTGATGTGGATATCAAGGATAAGGCAGTTGTTGTGAGCGAGGGCGAAACACTTTCACTCGGTAGCCACACACTCCAATTCTTCATGGCACCTATGGTGCATTGGCCTGAGGTAATGGTTGAGTACGAACAGAGCGAAAAGGTGCTTTTCTCAGCCGATGCCTTCGGTAAGTTCGGCGCACTCGACACAGATGAGGACTGGGCTTGTGAAGCAAGAAGATACTACTTTAACATAGTAGGTAAGTACGGTGCACAGGCACAGGCATTACTCAAAAAAGCCGCTACACTCGATATAAAGACTATCTGCCCACTCCATGGCCCGATACTCAGCGAAAACCTTGAATACTATATAGGCAAGTACCAGACTTGGTCAAGCTACGAGCCTGAGGACGACGGCGTACTTGTTGCCTACGCATCTATCCACGGCAACACAGCAACAGCCGCTAAGAAAATGGCAGAAATATTAGAGGCAAAGGGCGCAGCAAAGGTAGCAATCACCGACCTTTCAAGAGACGATATGGCAGAGGCAGTTGAGGACGCTTTCAGATACGATAAGCTTATACTCGCATCAGCCACATACGACGGCGGCCTCTTCCCTTGCATGGAAAGCTTCCTCGCACACCTTAAATCAAAGAACTACCAAAAGCGTAAAATCGGCTTCATAGAAAACGGCACATGGGCACCAATCGCCGCTAAGAAAATGAAAGAAGTAGTAGAAGCGTTTAAGGCAGTTGAAATAATAGAGCCTACTGTAACTATAAAATCCGCAATGAAGGCAGACACTGTTGCAAAAATGGAAGAACTTGCAGACGCTATTCTTTAAGACCGTGGGGACATACAAAATACCCTAATAGCGTATACTCCCCCGCGGCGTAGCCGCCCATAAAAGTTTTCGCCAAGCCTTTTTCAAAAGGCTTGTGGGGTATGGGGCAACGCCCCATGCTTCTTAAAAGAGCTTTTTTGGAGGTGCGGAACCTTTTTGCGATAGAAAAAGGTTCCGTTTTCCGTTAAGTAGATATTATCACATATAAAACAAGAACCACTTCTCTTTTATTCAAACATCAAAAGAGAAGTGGTTTAATTTTTTAGTATTTATAATATTTTACTTATCACTATTTTCCGCACTCACAGGCACAGCCAAATCCTTTATAACCTCACCTGCAATTATAAGTCCCACAACAGATGGCACGAATGCCGTACTACCCGGCACTTGTCGTCTTTGTGTACACTTTCTTGCCGTACCCGGTGGACAAATACAGTGCTGCTTACAGCTTATAGCCATATCATCAATAGGTGTAAGCGGCTGTTCCTTGGAATATACCACCTTAAGGCTGTCTATATTCCTTTTTCTAAGCTCCCTACGCATAACCTTAGCCAACGGACAAATGGAAGTTTCATATATATCCGCTACCTCAAAAGCCGCCGCATTAAGCTTATTACCTGCACCCATAGAACTGATTATAGGTGTATTTGTCTTTTTCGCCTGCTCGATAAGCTCCAGTTTACCCGTTACCGTATCAATGGCATCAACCACATAATCATAGTCATCAAAATTAAACTGCTCCGCTGTATCGGGCATATAGAAAGTCTTGTATGTATTCACAACGGCATTGGGGTTTATATCCAAAATTCGCTCCTTTGCCACATCAACCTTATACTTACCCACCGTGCTTCTTGTCGCTATGAGCTGACGGTTTATGTTTGTAAGACAAATCTTGTCATCATCTATAAGGTCAAGTGTGCCTATGCCGCTCCTTGCAAGTGCCTCAACGGTGTATCCGCCCACACCGCCAATGCCGAATACAGCCACCCTAGCCTTTTCAAACCTCTCCATATTCTCCTTGCCGAAAAGCAGCTCCGTTCTTGAAAATTGATTTAACATTATAATCTCTCCATTTTAAAATCATATAATAACAGTATGATTTCATTATATAGCACCCATCGACCTTTGTCAACAAAAACAGTTGCAAATATCGGTATTGTGTGGTACAATTGTAGGCGTTTGAAACATATTAATAATGAAAGGATACATACTATGGAAAATCAAAAGGCTGTATTTACAAAGCCAATCAATATTTTGCTTTTTGCTATAATTTCAACCGCACTTTGGGGCAGTGCCATACCTGCCATAAAAATAGGCTATGAGCTTTTCAACATTGCATCGGAGGACGTACCCACAAAGCTCCTTTTTGCAGGCTATAGATTCTTTCTCGCAGGCTTGATGGTGACGATATTCTCCTGTGTTTCACATAAAAAGCTTATACTTCCACGTAAGGATGAGATAAGCGGTATTGTAATTCTCGGTTTCGTGCAAACCACACTGGAATATATATTTTTCTATCTCTCACTTATAAAGCTTTCGGGCGTAAAGGGTTCTATACTCAACTCAATAGGCAACTTTTTCGCCGTTATACTTGCACACTTTATATTCAAAAATGACAAACTTAACTTGACAAAATCACTGGGTTGTCTTTTGGGCTTTGTGGGTGTTGTAATTTGTAACTTTGAAAACGGCATTGACCTTACATTTTCACTCACTGGTGAGGGATTTATACTCATCGCCGCCTTTTGTTTTGCCCTCGGTTCGGTTATAACAAAGGTGATTACACAAAAAAGCGATTCCGTTATGATTACGGGTTATCAGCTTGCGTTCGGCGGCTTGGTGCTTATAATAATAGGTCTTGTATTCGGTGGAAAATTAGATTTTGCAAGCATAAGCGCAATTGCAATGCTTATCTACCTTGCCCTGCTTTCAGCCGTTGCATTCTCCGTATGGGCACAGCTTTTAAAGTTCAACCCCGTGGGCAAAATATCGGTATACTGTTTCCTTAACCCCGTTTTCGGTGTTATACTTTCGGGAGTTATGCTCGGTGAAAATATATTGAATATAAGAAGCCTTGTGGCACTTGTGCTTGTAAGCATAGGTATATACATTGTGAACAGAAAAAAATGAAATTAAAGATTGAAAACCACCGCAAAATATGTTAAAATATTAGGGTGGTACGCATCCATAGCCTAAAGGATAGAGCGCTCGGCTCCGGACCGGGAGGTAGGAGTTCGATTCTCCTTGGGTGCATAGTGCGGCGGTCACGCGGCGACCGCCTTTGCAAGAAATGCTCGCATTTCTTGCAGAATACAATTTTTTGTGCACAAGCACACAAAAAATTGCCTGTAAGTAAGAAAAATATGGTCTTTTACGAAAGCCCCACTGGGGCTTTCTAAGCCCAATTTTTCTGCGTACGAACGGGCAAAGCTCGCTCGTACGATTTAAGTCTGCGACGCTTTTATTAAATCGGTTCATCTAAAAAATCTAAAAATTATATAGCATTATATAACAATTAGAAAGACTGTCGCTTTGCGACAGCCTTTGCATTTTATGCACATTTTTTGTTATAAAAACACAATTAAATTCTTGCAAAATGCAGCAATCTATGATATAATTATATCACACAAAAGGAAATTTCAATAATAGCGGTTTGGTTTTACCCCTGCTTTTTTCATATTATGAAAGGGTGTTGCCTATGATTGATTAGGTTTATATTCGGAAGTATTATGAAAGGGGTGATTTTTATGGCTGAGGCTATAGTTTACATAACAATAGTTCTTTTTATTCTTATCGTCATAAAAAAATAACCGCTCTTGCCTGATAAACATTGCGGTTATTTTTTAACTAGTTATTAAGCAGGGGTAACAACCGTTATTAGTTGTATTTCCTCTTGTGTTTTTATTATAAATTATTTTTGAGTTGTTGTCAAGGGTAATTATTAAATATCGGTTTTTATTTTATCAAATTTACAACACTATATATCACTACCTCTCAAAAGTCATTAAACCGTAGCACACACTCGTTATTTCCATCTTGAAAACGTCAATATATTATGTTACAATTAAAACATCGGGAGCGTAGTTCCCATTACATGAAATAAATGAGGTGTTATTATGTCTGTTATAAGAGGTTTCAAAGGATACAGACCTACAAAGGAGCTTTGTTCCAAGGTAGCGGCTTTGCCTTATGACGTTATGAGTTCATCCGAAGCTCGTGAGATGGTCAAGGGTAATCCGTATTCTTTCTTACATATAGACAGGGCTGAAATAGATTTGCCCGAGGATGTTAATATTTATTCCGACGAGGTGTACGCAAAGGCAGCTGAAAACCTTGACAATATGATTGCCGACGGCACATATATTCAAGATGAAAAGCCTGTTATGTATATATATACTCTCACAATGGATGGCAGAAGTCAAACTGGACTTGTTATGTGTGCCTCCATAGACGAGTATCTCAACAATAAAATCAAGAAGCACGAGCTTACAAGAGAAAGCAAGGAGCGTGACAGAATACGCCACGTTGACGCTTGCAACGCAAATACAGGTCCTATATTTTTAACCTACAGAGAGAACAAAAATATAAGTGCCATCATTGAAAAACAAGCAAAGAATGAACCTGAATACGATTTTGTTGCCGAGGACGGTGTACGTCATACTGTTTGGGTGATTGACGATACAGCAGTTGTTGATGAGCTTAAGAAAAATTTCCTTGATGTGGATTCACTCTATATTGCGGACGGTCATCACAGAAACGCTTCTGCCGTAAAGGTAGGTTTGAAAAAGCGTGAAGAACAGGGCGAAAACTATGACAGAGATGCCGAGTTCAACTATTATCTTGCGGTTGCCTTCCCCGATAATCAGCTTCACATTATGGACTACAACAGAGTTGTTAAGGATTTGAACGGTTTAAGCGATGAAGAATTTTTGAATAAGGTTGAAGAAAAGTTTACTGTACAAAAATATGAGGGTGACGGTTGTCTTAATCCCGAGAAACGTCATACCTTTGGTATGTATCTCAGCGGAAGTTGGTACCTTCTCACCGCAAAGGACGAGTTTGTAAACCATAACAGCCCCGTTGAAAGGCTTGACGTTTCAATAATATACAACAATCTTCTTGCACCTATTCTCAACATAGGCGATGCCAGAACGGACAAGAGGATTGACTTTATAGGCGGCATAAGAGGTTTGGAAGAGCTTAAAAACCTTGTGGACAGCGGCAAAATGAAGGTTGCATTCTCAATGTACCCCACATCAATGGACGATTTGATGAGCATTGCCGATGCGGGCGAAATTATGCCACCGAAATCAACTTGGTTTGAACCGAAATTAAGAAGCGGAATTTTTGTGCATAAGCTTTCATAATAAACATATAAACAGGAAGTGAAATATTATGGCTAAAAAAGTTGTTGTGGGTATGAGCGGAGGAGTTGACAGCTCCGTTACTGCACTTTTGCTCAAAGAGCAAGGCTATGACGTAATAGGCGTTACAATGCGTGTGTGGCAGGACGAGGACACCGAAACGATTGAAAACAACGGTGGTTGCTGCGGACTTTCAGCCGTTGATGATGCAAGACGTGTTGCCTACAAACTCGGCATACCCTACTATGTTCTCAACTTCAAAGAGGACTTTAAAAAATACGTTATCGACAATTTTATAGATGAATATTTGCAAGGAAGAACCCCCAACCCCTGCATAGCCTGCAACCGCTATGTAAAGTGGGAAAGTATGCTTTCAAAGGCTGTTATGCTGGGTGCGGACTACATTGCGACAGGTCACTATGCCAATGTGACAACATATCCCAAAACGGGAAGATACACATTGAAACAGGCTGCCAACAGCAAAGATCAAACCTACGCACTCTATTCACTTACACAGTATCAGCTTTCCAAAACGCTTATGCCGGTCGGTGAGTATACAAAGCCCGAAATAAGGCAGATTGCGGAGGATAACGGCTTGCTTGTTGCAAACAAACCCGATAGTCAGGATATTTGTTTTGTACCGGACGGAAATTACAGCGGATATATAAGAGAAAACTACGACGGTGATATTCCCAAGGGTAATTTTGTGGATAAGAGCGGAAATATTCTCGGTGAACATACGGGTATATGCGATTATACCATAGGTCAGCGTAAGGGACTTGGTATAGCACTCGGTTTCCCTGCCTACGTTTGCGGCATAGACCCTCAAAAAAATGAGGTTGTGCTGGGCATAAATGATGATTTATTCTCAAAAGAAGTGACTATCAAAAACTTTAACTATATGGCTGTTGAAGATATCGACGGTGAAATGCGTTGCCTCGGCAAGCTCCGTTACAGCACAAAAAAAGCCCCTTGCACAATATACAAGGACGGCGAATATATAAAGGCGGTATTTGATGAACCTCAAAGAGCCGCCACCCCCGGACAAGCCGCAGTTTTCTATGATGAGGACTATGTGCTTGGCGGCGGTGTGATTGTGAAATAAAAAGTTCTAAAAAAACTTCCCCATTTTTTCATGACGGGGAAGTTTTTATTCTTTGTTTCTCACTGTATATGATAATTTTATTCCGGTTGCAAATATCACATCATTTATCGGAATACATTTTTTCAACTTCATTCATATCAAAACTGTAAAGTATTTTCTTTCCGATTTTTTCTTCCTTTAAAAGATTAGCAGATTTCAAATGACTTATTAAACGCCTTACCTTATACTGTGACTTTCCGGATGCCATTATCAAATCTTTAATACTTATACCCAAATCACCGAATAAAGTTTCTTGAAAAAGAATGAAAATTATTTCTTTCTCGTCCGTCTTTGCGTTCATTTTTGATGACACTTCGGAATAGTAATTTATAAGTTCAGCCTTATCCCCCACGGATAAGCAAAGATTTTCAAGCATTTTTATTATAATATCAAGGAAACCTATTATAAACGGTGTCAAATCACCTCTGTTTTTTTCATTGTTACATACATCAAATATTCTGTAATACAGTGAAATATTTTCCTTTATCGTATATGCAAGTCTATAACCCGTTAAAACATTCAAATTTTTTGACAATATATAACTGCTTATAAAACGGCTGACACGTCCGTTGCCATCATAAAAAGGGTGTATGAAACCAAACAGGAAATGAAATATTGCCACTCTGAAAAGTGCCCCGATATCTTCATCATGCAAAATATCCAAAGCATTTGTCATCATTCTGTTGATTTCTTCTTCGGGCATTACGCCCTCATGCAATACCTTGCCGAATTGTGATTTCACACTGACACCGTTTTTTCTGAAATAAACTCCATCGGGCAGATTTTGAGGATCGTCACTCAATATCTCTTCCCACAAAAGTTCCTCATAAATATCTCTTATGTCACTGCAATTTCTTATTGAAAGTTTTTCATCGCTGTTTAATTTCAGATACTTGTTTACAAGTCCAATCAATCTTCTATGTGACTTTGTGTGTGTTACATCTTCAAGTATCTCATTGATATCACGCCTTGTGCTTATAACTCCCTCAATCTCATTTGTAAGCACAATTTCATCTATAAGGCAACGCTTTATATATTGATTTAGAGCTATTCCCGGCAATTGAGATGTGAGTGAATTAAGCCTTCCGTTAAGTTCGGTTATCCTAAAAATTTGATTTACAATCTCGGGCACAACAATAAAAAAGGCTTGATTATGCTTTATTTCTATATTAAGTTTTACAGCTGAAATACTGTTGAATCTGTTCAAATATTCCGTATTGTAATTGTTTTTATCCTTATAATAAAGTTTTCCAAGCTGTTCATATTCCAAAGCAAACCACCACCTTTTTTAATCTTTCTTATCGAAAAAAGCCGTTTTCAACAAGAAACCTATAATGCTATTATGCTCAATTTTAACCTATCTATCTGATTTTTATATTCCAATTGATGTATTTCCAATTTTACACTAAAATAAATCCGAATGTGTACCTGTACGAGTTAAGTACAGTGTCAGCAAGTTATTATCAATTTTATATACAAGTAACCAATCAGGCTGAATATGACATTCTCTGCAACCAATATATTTTCCCACAAGTGAATGGTCTCTGTTTTTCATTGGAAGTGTTTCGCCATTAGCCAATTTTGTCACAACTTCATCAAGCAAAGAAATATCATAACCCCTTTTGGTTATAATTTTCAAGTCTTTTCTGAATCTCGGTGATGCAATAATATCAATCATCATTCATCACATCCTCATACAACTCACTGAAACTTGAATATCTTTTAAACTTTGAAGGGTCTTTAGACATTTCCTCAACTTCTTCTATTGCCGCTATTGTTTCTTGATTAAAATTTTCAATACAATGCCTGTCATATTCACGCTTTTCTTCGGATTGCAAAAATCTCGCAAAGTAAAAAATTTGCTGAACTTTATCATCATCCAATTTATTTATTAAATCTATAGTTAATTCTCTTGTTGACATATATATCACCTCTTGATACAATTATAATACAATAGAATTTAAATATCAAGATATCAAAAAAAATATATGTACTTTTCATCTTGTAAATACGATAATTGTGTGCTGCGTAGGTTTAATTTTTAAAATTTTATCGAGGAGGCTGTTATGATATTAAAAAAGGCTTTTCAAGAATATTTTTCGGAAGAACTAATTAAACATGACTTCAAACTTGTAAAAAAATTCAATATGTTCATGCGACTTAAAAACAACGAATTGTTACAGTACATATTTTACCGTAAAAACCTGTCACTTACAAAAGGCTACAAGGCTCACGCTATGGCGGCAGGCATACTATCTGTGTATTGTGAGAAAATAGATAAGTACACCTTGGACGATTTTGCAAAAAATATTAAATACTACGGATATTATTTTTTTGATGAACCTTTAGATTACAGACCTGTATCGGGACGTGATTACACCGATGAAACCGTAACGGATTCGGTTAAGTTATCACTTGAAGAAACAAAGAAAATTATAATACCCGTGCTGGACAGCGTGACAACCCTAGATAATTACATAAATTACAGAAAAAAATTCAATGACATTAACCCTTTTTGCAATGCCGAAAATTTTAAGAATGATTCTCTTGCCCTTATAAAAGCGAATAATCATGATGATTTTATGGATTTATTCAATGAATTGGACGAATATCTGAAAGATATGTATAAACAAGGCAAAATGGGCAGAAGCTATGAGAAACAGCGTGCCTTGTACTATGAGGGAATTACTGCCATACCCAATTCAAGAGATGTTGTTTACAGCAATTCCGAAATATATAATAATGCTCTTGAAGAAGCCGAAAGACGGCAGAAAAGTAATCTTTCAATGCTTCAAAAAATCAATATAGTCTGATATGCAGCGAATGGAAGTTTCCCTTTACGTCAATGTCATCAGCTTAAGAAAACTATATAAGTTATAACGTAACAAATGCGAAGAATCCGCAAAAACATAAGAAATTTTAATTTTACTTACAATGGTGGTTAAACAGTTTGCTCCAACCACGCCGTAAAACGGGTGGGTGCAGGGGCAACCCGCCACCATGCTACGATGAGTTACCTTGCTTATTGCCCCTGCCCGTTAGGGGTATGGGGCGAATCGGAACGCCCCATCGTTTTTGGTTCTTTTTTCGTAAAAAAGAACTATCTTTTCCCCTTACATTGTAAAAAAATTACTTCATTAATTAATATCCCAATTCTTCTCCGACAAGAATAATCTTTATTCTGTCTTTAACCCTTGAAAATCTTGTTGTCACTATCTGGCAGCACATACTTGCAGGTGCAGTGCAATCGCAGCAGTGGCCAACCTTGCCGCAAGGTGTGTCGCAACCGAGTCTTACGGCATTGAGCGGTGCCGTATAATTTCTTATTCGGCTTAAGCCCTCGTCAACATCTTTAACAAGCTTATTCATACCCACAATCATAATTATGTTTTTAGGACCGTAAAGAAGTGCGGCAAGTCTGTTTGCGTTGCCGTCTATGTTCACAAGTTCACCGTCAAGTGTAAGTGCATTTGTGCTCATGAGGAAATAATCGGCACTCAAAGCATCGTGCATTATTTTGTTTGCCTCCTCGGGACTTGTTGCCATTGCTCTATCCAGCAACTTATTTTTATCTCTTTTATAAAGTTCATTTATCAAGCCTATTTCCTTTATGCTTTCACTTCCGCCCCAGCTTACACTGCTGCCCTCTTCTATCAAGGACAGTGCTTTTTGAAGTGCTTCTTCCTTTGTTTTTACATAACAGGCTGACATATTTCTTTTTTCAAGTGCCGTTATAAGTGTTTTTGCATTCATTTCATAATATTTATCAAAAGGCATCATAACTATTAATCCTCCTCGTAACCGTAATTTTCATCATTGCTGTAATAGCCGTAATCCTCCGCTTCTCCGCCGAAAAGCTCCACCAGATCACAGGCATAAAACTCCTCTATCGGGAACTCATCCGGATCGCTCATTTCTTCCGTTATGCAATCAGTGCTTTCCATATCTTTTGTTACAAATACGCTTGTGGTATAATCACCCTCGTCCTCGTCAAACTCGTAATATCTGCCATACATGCGCATATATTTTCCGGAAACTGCAAGGTTATCGCAAAGTGCCGCCGCTTTATCTTCAAAATCCTCCGTCAATTCGCCCTCCTCACTGTTCAAAAGCATAGTGAGTTGAACGTGGCAATAACTACCCTTGTCAAATCCGCACTCATCGGAATAATCTTCACCCTCAACAACGTCAACCGCAAAAGCATCGGCTGTAAACTCGGATTCATCATCATAGTCGCTGAGTTCCTTACCATTGACAGATACACTCATAAGCGATAAAAAGTCATTTTCCTCTCTCTCGGATAAAAGTATATCCACAAATTCTTCCGTATCCGCACTCATACCTGCGAGCAAAAGCTCAAAACACTGAGTTCCTTCCATTGTATCACCTCTGTTGCATATTTCAAAAAAGCCCTGCACTGCTCTCACATTGAAAGCGTCGGCAGGGCTATAAAATTCATTGTATTACTTTTTATTTTTTGCTTTTTCTATTTCTTTTATCTTTTCCATCTCGGACTCATTGTCGGCAACGTGGTTTTTATCCTGCTTACCGTCCACAAGTGCCTGATATACGCTGATGTATTCCTGTGCACTCTTATCCCAGCTGAAACGTGTGTTTATTGCATTTTGAACAACCTTGTTCCACTTATCCTTATCGTAGTAAACTTCAAGTGCTCTGTCTATTGCCCAAAGAAGTCCGCCTGCATCATAGTCCTGGAACTGGAAGCCGTTGCCCTCGCCCGTTTCCGGATTGAAGTGCTGAACAGTATCCACAAGACCGCCCGTAGTTCTTGTAATAGGCACGGTACCGTAGCTCATACAGAAAAGCTGACCCAAACCGCAAGGCTCGAAAAGACTTGGCATAAGGAACATATCACTGCCCGCATAAATCTGCTGTGCAAGCTCATCATCAAACATAATATTTGCGCTGACCTTAT
>CAZUXS010000059.1:0-12505 GCA_964624605.1 uncultured Lachnospiraceae bacterium
AAACTCTTCTTAAGCTCCAACCACAGTTACTTGTTGTTCTTCACAAGTATGGGTAAGGTATACAGGCTCAAAACATGGGCTATACCGGAGGCAGGCAGAAATGCCAAGGGTACACCTATAATCAACCTGCTTGAACAGCTCAACGAGGGTGAAAAGATAACAGCGGTTATACCTGTTAAGACTTTTGACGATGAGCAATTCTTGACTATGGTTACAAAGCACGGCTTGATTAAGCGTACAACCGCAACATCTTTTAACAACATAAGAAAGAACGGTCTTATTGCGCTTAACTTAAGGGACGGCGATGAGCTTATAGCCACAATCAAAACAGAGGGCAAGAATGATATTATGGTCGTAACACACGATGGTATGAGCATAAGATTTGACGAGAATATTCTCCGTCCTCTCGGCAGAACTGCGGCAGGTGTAAAGGCTGTCAGCCTTGATGAGGGTGACTTTGTTGTCGGTGCGGATATGGTGGATGATGAGCATAAGGTGCTCTTGATTACCGAAAACGGCTACGGCAAGTGTACCGAAAGCAGCTTCTATCGCAGCCAAAACAGAGGCGGTAAGGGACTTAAGAGTTATAAGATAACAGATAAGACAGGCCCGATAGTCGGACTTAATATGGTTAAGGACGATGAAGAGCTTATTATGGCTACAAACACGGGTACCGTAATAAGAATAAGAATTAAGGATATATCAACGGTGGGCAGAGTTGCCATGGGTGTTAAGCTCATTAACCTTCATAACGATGTTCACGTTATGAGTACGGCAAAGATTGCAGCCGAATATGTTGATAACGGTGAAGAAACAACGGAGGAAAATGTTGATAACACGGAAGTTATTAATAATTCCGAGGAAAACGGCGAAGTTATTAACACCGAAAACGCAAATAGCGAAAATCAGTAAGTTGAGTTAAATGAAAAGGTCATTCATCTTTTGTTAGGTGAATGACTTTTTTTGTCTTGACAATATCAATAAAATGATATATAATAAAAACACAAGAGGGAAACAATAGACAACGATTGTTACCCCTGCTTAAAAACTAATTGGATAAAAAATAATCCGCTCAGATTTCCGGTCAGGAGCGGTTATTTTTTTATGGCAATTATAATGAATAATACAAGACTTATGTAAATGATAGTCTCAACCATAAAAACCTCACCCCTTTCATAGTAATCCCGAATAGAACCTAATCAATCATAGGCAACACCCTTTCATAATATGAAGTAGCAGGGGTTAAACAAACCGCAGTTATTGAATTTCCCTCTTGTGCAAGACCATTGTAACATATAGTGTCAATTTTTGCGAGTGTTTGATAAAATTTAGGCTGAAATTTATTCAAGTATTTGGAATAAAAGTCAAATAGATACAATAACGATTACATAAGTGAGATAAAAGAGATATCCACTCTTTGTTTGAAGAATGACTTTTTTGTCTTGACAATATCAATAAAATGATATATAATAAAAACACAAGAGGGAAACAATAGACAACGATTGTTACCCCTGCTTAAAAACTAATTGGATAAAAAATAATCCGCTCAGATTTCCGGTCAGGAGCGGTTATTTTTTTATGGCAATTATAATGAATAATACAAGACTTATGTAAATGATAGTCTCAACCATAAAAACCTCACCCCTTTCATAGTAATCCCGAATAGAACCTAATCAATCATAGGCAACACCCTTTCATAATATGAAGTAGCAGGGGTTAAACAAACCGCAGTTATTGAATTTCCCTCTTGTGCAAGACCATTGTAACATATAGTGTCAATTTTTGCAAGTGTTTGATAAAATTTATGTCAAAATTTATTTCTGTATACAATAAAAAAGTCTGATAAATACAATCCCGATTTTAAATTGTAATAAAAAATTATATTGTTTATGTTTGACAAACCAGACCGAAAATCTTATAATGTACTTATGAGGAGAAAATGCAAGCTTGCTTGCGATTTTCGACGAATAAGTAACCGAGCCGTCAGGCGAGGTAGTTATATTGATTTGCGAAGCAAATCAGTGTGTTGCAAGGCAACACACAATCGGAATGAAATTCCGATAAATATAACTTATGAGGAGAAAATGCAAGCTTGATTGTTTGTTTGCTTGTGATTTTCACCGATAATATAAATGGGGACGGTGCAAGGGAGGAGAGTTGCATTTGTGCCTTATATATATGAAAAGGAGAGATATGTATGAAAAAAACAGTGTGTCTTTTTTTGTTGATTGTATCTGCCATGCTTATGTCTGTGGCCTGTTATGCAATCACTTTGGACGATGAGGCATCAATTGTTACGGATGGTAAGATGGTTTACTACATCGAGAAAAATGCGAATTCAGCCGATGTGCTTTGTTCCGCAAGCTTGAACGGTAGGGAAAGGCGAGAGATATACTCCGCAAATAACCTTGATATAAGAGGTATTTCGGGGCATTACATTTGGATGTATTCTTTCGATAATAAAGACCTTTCCGTGGGACACGATGCAAATGTGGTTGTTGTGGATGCCTCTACGGGACTTGACACAACAGTAGCTCGTGATAACTACATAACCTGCTACAGCGATGCGATATACCTCTATCCATGGGGTAAAGAAGCGTATAATTCACTTTATTATTGCAGTCCGGATGGTACCGATATTCAGCTTGTGACAACGGCAAATCAAAAGACGTTCACTCTTTTTAACAATAAGCTTTATTATATAGAGAGTGACGGCACAAATTGCAGGGTTATGGTGTCCGATAAAAACGGTCAGAATCCACAGCAGCTTTATGATTGGTTCGGGGCAAAGTCCATATATCAGCTCACAGCCGAATATGTGGAATACGGCGATGCGGCAAATAATATATACCGTAAGTTCTTTGCCGATGACAGACTTAAGTTTATGGATGAGGGTAGCTATGCTAATTTCTGTTTTGATGATGGCGGTAATTTGTACTACCACGATTTTTCAAAATTCTTTGTACTCACAAAATCCGGTGAAGTGGTGTATCTGGATAATATGGATGCCATAAATAATGCAACAATACTCGGCATTGTGGACGGCAATATATATTACATGACAGATAATAAAATAAACGTAAAGAGCTACGAGATATTCAACGCTCAACAGCTTGCCGATTTTGATAAGGCGGCAGAGAACGCAAAAACAAAGGACGAGGTTTCCGTATATTTGAATGGAAATAAACTCGATTTCACACAGCCACCCGTTATAGTAAACGGCACAACACTCGTACCTATGAAAGCTATATTTGAGGCTATGGGCGCAACGATTACATGGGATGCAAATACAAAAACAGTGTATGCAAACTGTAACGGCAAAACACTGGAAATGACGGTGGGTAAAGACTACGCCATACTCGACGGCGAGGTGCTTTCAATACTCACTCCCGCACAAATTGTAAACGGCTACACAATGGTACCGGTAAGAATAATAGCACAAAGCTTCGGAGTGGAACCCGGCTGGGACGAGGCAACAAGAAGTGTTACTATAAATAAATAATTAACGTGAAAAAACTGCAATCCGATGGGTTGCAGTTTTTTAATTTTAAAGTTTTAATATTTAGTATTTCATTTCCCAAGTTTTACGCCTCATCCGTCATTTTTGCAAGCAAAAATGCCACCTTCCCTGTAGGGGAAGGCTTAAAATCGTTTGGTTGATGGTATTGTTAATCTTGCTTGCTATAGTAGTTTGTTTGGTTTAATAGCGGCTTCGCCGCTTTAAAATCGTTGAGTTGATGTATTGTTTGTTTTGTCTTGCTTGTCTTGTCTGTTTTAATAGCGGCTACGCCGCATAAAGGCATTGATTGCGGAATTTCATTCAATCGACTTTTTGCCACCATGCCCACCACCCCGTAAAACGGGTGGGTGCAGGGGCAACCCGCCACCATACTACGCTGAGCCACCAACATTTCCGCCCCTGCCCGTTAGGGGTTTGGGGCGAATCTAGTTTCAAAATTACAAAGTAATTTTGAAATCCCGTAGGGATTCGCAGTTTTGCTTCGCAAAATGCGAACCACCCGAGGTTTTTGGTTCTTTTTGCCCTCAAAAAGAACAATCCCTCGTGTGGATAAGCACACAAACTAAATATTTTTTGTTCCCCGAAATAAATCTCAAACAAAACTGCAATAAAATCAAAGCATAAAATCTCAAACAAAATTGCAATTAAAATTAAATCGCAACCTAAATCATAAAATCGGGTGGCATGGAGGGCTTGCCCTACAGAACGGCGCTCCTGCCCGCTAAAAACCCACTACTCCACGCCCACTGCAAATTATACCCCCCGCAGTCGCCGTATATATCCAGCACCTCACCGCAGCAATACAAATTTTTAACAATCCTTGACTCCATTGTATGAGAATCAAATTGGTCGGTAAAAACACCGCCTGCTGTCACCTGAGCGTTTTTAAATCCGTTTGTGCCTGTTATTTTAAGTCGGTAGTCTTTTATCTCGTTTGCCATTGCCCACAGCTGTTTTCTTGTTAAGCTATCAACACTGTAGGATAACTTTTCTATGCCTGCACGTCTTGCAATAAGATTACCCATACGCTTATTAAGTAAACCCACAAAATAATCCTCCATTGTGAGGTGGGCGAGGGTATAACGTCTGTTTTCCAGTATATCAAAAACGTCCTTTGAGCTGTGGTTTGGCATAAGGTCTATACTTGCCTCGAGGTTGTTGCAAAATGGCACAGCCGCCGAAAGTTGAAAAACGGGCGGACCGGATATGCCGTAGTCGGTGAAAAGCACTTCACCGCTTTGTGTGGCTATCACGTTGTCATTTTGAAGTATACTCACACTGCCTTGTATCTTTATACCCTTAAGACTTTTGACGGAGTTTGTGTCCGTTTTAAGCTGCACAAGCGCAGGTTGAAGTGAAGATACCTTGTGTCCCAAACTTTTCATAAGCTCAAAACCGCTGCCGTCCGAACCGAGAGCGGGTGAGGCGCAGCCGCCCGATGCCATGATAAGCTTTGTGCAGCTTACGGTTTTGCCGTCCTTTGATGTTACTTTAAAGCCGTTCTTTGTTTTTGAAACACTCTTAACATCAAAGCCTGTGATTACCTCAACACCGCAGTGAATAACTTCACGCCTGAGTACGTCCAGCACAGCCGATGCTTGGTCGGAATATGGATATAGCTTTCCATCCTCTTTTTCATTGGGTACTATGCCCAAACTATTAAAAAAGCTTACCGTATAATCTACGGTAAACTCCGTTAATGCGTATTTTACAAAGTCGGGATGCTTGCCGTGGTAGTTTGATACGGATGTGTTTACGTTGCTGAAATTGCAACAGCCGTTGCCCGTGGCAAGTATCTTTTTACCAACCCTGTCCATACGCTCCAATATTGTTATTTCGGTGTTTTCATTAAAACGGCGGGCGGAGATGGCTGCCGCCATTCCCGCTGCACCGCCGCCTATGATTACGATTTTCATTTACTCGTCGTCTCCTGTTCCGATTACAACCACTATGTCATAATCGCCGCTCTCGCTTACAAAATCGGGGTCAACAATAAGTTCCGGCTCGTTGAGGAATTCCTCAAGGTCCGTGCCGATACCCTCTTTTGAAACATATATTCTGTCATGAACGGTTTTACTGCCCGTGAATGAGCCTATACTCTTTATTGTATAGCCCTCTTCTTCCATATCAGCCTTCATATCTGAGGCTGCACCGTTTTTGAAGCCGCCGTTGAGAATTTGTATTGAACAATCCTTGCTGACAGCCTTTTCTGCTTTTTCAGCTTCCTCGGTTGCTTCATCGGCTCTTTCCTCCGTGAGTATCTGCATTGAGGATTTTTGGAATACGTTATATGCAAGCTCCTGTGTTCCTTCCTCGTCCATTGTGTAGCCGCCGGAAATAAGAGGCACAACATCTAAGCCGGGGAGAGTATATGTAGTGAGTTTGTTGGCATCAAAGTCTTTTATGACACTCATATATTTTATGGCATCAGAAAGCTTTACATTGGTGTTTATATACTTGAAGAACGTTGTCACATAGGCACTGGCATTTGAGAATATTGTATCCTTATCGAGAAGCTGTTTCATAAGCTCCTTGATGAAGTTCTGCTGTGTTTCTATTCTGCCGATATCGCCGTTTACATATCCGTATCTGAAACGCACAAGACCCTCTGCCTGTTCGCCGTTGAGCATCTGCTTACCGGCTTTGAGATGTATGGCAAGATCCTGTCCGGGGTCGTCATAATCCATATCCATAGGCACGTCATATTCCACACCGCCTATTGAGTCTATGAGGTAGTCAAAGGCATCAAAATCAACCTTTACATAGTAGTCGATTTTAATATTGAATATGGTTTCAAGTTCCTGCAAGATGAGCTGAACGCCGTATTTATCACCGCCGTAGTGGTGAATGGCATTTATTTTCATTGTTTTTTGTCCAGGCTCGGGATATTCCTCGTTCATTTTCTTGTACATATCATCATCCACCGTCACTATTGTGTCACGAGGTACGGAGATGAGTGAAAGTCCGCCGGTTATCGAATTATAACAACCGACAAGAATTGTATCTGTTCTCGTGCCGTCTTCATCCGTGCCCAATATGGCAAAGTTTGTTCTTTCCGCAAGCTTTGGTTTTTGGGCTATTAAATCCGCAATTGCATTTTTGCCGCTTTCGCCGGATAAATCCGTTACGGCAGTTATATCACCATCATCGTTTGGATCGTCATTGAAGTATGTATAGGCAAAAAAAGCAAGTACAAAAACACAGTACACACCCAATATGGTTGAAAGCACAGTGAAAAATACGGCAACCATACTTTTTTGACGCTTAGCCTTTGCCTGTAATCTACCGGAACGACGCTTGTTCGAAGTATTTTCTTCTATTTCGTCATCGTATTTGTTGTTCATCATGTCCTCCGTTAGTTTGCCTTATTTGGCTTAAATGAGCTCTTGAGTGAAACTATTCTGTTAAATACAAGGTTATCATCGGTACAGTGTTTGCTGTCGGCAACAAAGTAACCGTTTCTTAAAAACTGGAATCTGTCCATTGGTTTTACGCCTTTTACGGCAGGCTCTATGAAGGCATTTGCAACTTTCAGTGAGTCGGGGTTGAGGCTGTAGCCGTTATCGGAATTTTCATCGGGCACAACAAGGTTTTCGTAAAGGTTTACCTTTGCACTCACTGCCGTAGGTGCGTTCACCCAGTGTATAGTGCCTTTTACCTTTCTTGCCGTAAAGTCAAGGCCGCTCTTTGTTGCGGGGTCGTAGGTTGCGTGTATCTCTGTCACGTTGCCGTTCTCGTCCTTTACAAAGTCTGTACAGGTTACAAAGTACGCACCCTTAAGTCTGACTTCCTTGCCGGGCGCAAGACGGAAGAATTTCTTAACAGGCTCTTCCATAAAGTCCTCTCTTTCGATATAGAGTTCTCTTGAAAAAGGAACTTCTCTCTTGCCAAAGCTTTCATCGGAAGCGTGGTTATCTATAGTCATCATTTCCGTCTGTCCCTCGGGATAGTTGGTGATTATAAGCTTAACGGGGTTCAAAACAGCCATAAGTACGGGTACTTTAGGTTGCAAGTCCTCTCTTACGCAATATTCAAGCTGTGCCGTATCAACAACGGAATCAGCCTTAGACACACCAACCATAGCACAGAAATTTCTGATTGATTCGGGTGTGTAGCCACGGCGGCGAATACCGCTGAGTGTGGCAAGTCTTGGGTCGTCCCAACCGTCAACCTGATTTGTTTCAACCAAATTACGCATATAACGCTTACCCATGATGGTATTTGTGAGGTTGAGTTTTGCAAACTCAATCTGTCTCGGCTTTACAATAAATTCGTCTATATTGTTTACCACCCAATCATAGAGAGGTCTGTGAGCCTCAAATTCAAGGGTACAAATTGAATGTGTGATACCCTCGATTGCATCCTCGATAGGGTGAGCAAAGTCATACATAGGGTATATGCACCACTTATCGCCCGTGGCGTGGTGTGTCATGTGCGCAATTCTGTATATAACGGGGTCACGCATATTCATATTGGGTGAAGCCATATCTATCTTGGCACGCAGTGTTTTTGAGCCGTCCTCAAATTCACCGTTTTTCATTTTCTCGAAGAGGTCAAGGTTTTCCTCAACACTTCTGTTTCTGTAAGGACTTTCCTTACCGGGATTTTTGAGGTCACCTCTTGATTCTCTCACTTCATCGGCTGTCATATCACAGACATAGGCAAGACCTTTTCTGATGAGTTCCTGAGCATACTCGTACATTTTATCGAAATATGAGGAAGCGAAGAATAATCTGTCCTCCCAATCAAAGCCGAGCCACTTAATATCGTTTTTGATGGAATTTACAAATTCCGTGCTTTCCTTTGCGGGGTTTGTATCGTCAAAACGCAGATTACACTTTCCGCCGTACTGCTTTGCAAGCCCGAAGTTAAGGCATATACTCTTGGCATGACCTATGTGCAAATAGCCGTTAGGCTCGGGTGGGAAACGTGTGCATATCGCCTGTGTGTTGTCACCCAAATCCTCTCTTATGAATGTGTGTATGAAATTACCGGTTGAAGCAAGCGCCGTGTTCTCCGGATTGTTATTGTTGTTTTCCATAATATCCTCCCGATTTGAAACTTTTTAAAACTGATTTCAGAAGCTTGACTTGGATTGAAAGTCCTTGTGATAAAGACAGAGATGACAGTCCTCGCAAATACCTATTCGCAATATGGCATCGTCTATATCGTTGGACAGTGTATAGTCCAAACGGATTTTTATTTTATTGTTACCGCAGGCGGGGCAATTATGATAGTCAAAGTAATAATTTTTTGTTTCGGCAAAATTTTTAATACTGCCCGTTGATTTGAGATAATTCAATAAATCCGTCATTTTAAGCTCCTAGTATTTATGGCATTATTTTTTATTATAATATATCTTGTTGAAATATGCAAGATGTGTTATTATATTATTAAGAAATTTTTTAGAAAATTCGGAGAAAAACTATGTATAAATTTCATATTGAGAACGAAGATACAAAAAAATTTATGAATTTGTTACTTAAAGAGGAAAGTTTTGATAAGATGGAGTGTCGCTTGTGTGAATTGACAACGTTCGTAAATTTCACAATCGATTGCAAGCTTAATAAGGAATTTTTCGATGAAGAGGTGAAAAGGAATTATTGTCTGTGGGGCGAAATACGCTCACAGGTGTTTTCACTTGTAAAGGGCAAGAGAAAACCAAAGGTGTTCAAAATCATTCTTTCGCTCAGTGAAGAGGGTACGGAAAGACTGCACCCCAATGCAAAAGCTTGTTTTTTGAATATCTCCTTTGAAAATGATATGGTGGTGTTCACAACAGGCACCGCTCAAAAGGAGTTTGATTTGAGTAAAGCTGTGGATGAAGCTTGGGATAATGTGATGAGGATATTTTTTAAGAGACTGGGAGTCACAGCCATTGAAGAATAAATGAAAAGGCTGCACCAGTCTTTGGGTCAATGTCATCAACTCAACAAAGTTATAATTTTTATGACATAAAGCCTTTGCAATGTTTGCTATAATTGCACCAAAAATTGGCTCATTTATATTTTTATTGATTTTAGATTTGTTTTTATTAATTTATTTTTTTTATTTTTCCTAAATCCCTAGGAAAAAGATTGTTCTTTTTTACGAAAAAAGAACCAAAAACGATGGGGCGTTCCGATTCGCCCCATACCCCTAACGGGCAGGGGCAATAAGCACGGTAACTCATCGTAGCACGGTGGCGGGTTGCCCCTGCACCCACCCGTTTTACGATATGGTTGGGCAAACTACTTAACCACCATTGTAAGAAATACTAAAATTTTTAATATTTTTGCGGCATAGTTGCCTTTGTCGAACTATAACTCTATAGTTTTCTTAAGTTGGTGACATTGCCAACCGGGGAATGAGGGTGCGGCTTTGCCGATATTAATTCTTTACAACTTCTGTGAGTATATCACAGAGTTTTGTCTGTTCCTCAATGCTCACCTTTTCCTCAAACCATATTTCCTCTGCCGCTACGGCTTGATACACAAGCATACCGAAACCATTCACATTCGGCACGCCCATTTCACTTGCATCCTGCATTATTTTTGTTTCCCATGGGGAATACACAATGTCAATCAAAAACTCAACATTTTTATCCTTAAAGAAGTTTTTATCTTCTATTGCGGATAAACCTACATTTTTGCCAAAACCCATAACAGTTGAATTTATAACCACATCGCAGGCGGGTATATCGTAAATTCCGTCAAGAGGCAGTGCTTCAACGTCCGTATCGTAATATTTTTTAACTCTTTCGGCAAGCTCCTGAGCCTTTTGCAATGTACGGTTTGCAATGTACAGCTTTTTTGCACCCCTTGATGCCGCCATAACCGCACAGGCACTTGCAGCACCGCCTGCACCCAAAAGCAGAACCGTTTTATCCTTTACGTCATAGCCCTTGTTTCTTATAGCATAGTACACGCCTATTACGTCCGTGTTATATCCCTTGTATCCGTTTTCGGTCAAAAGTATTGTGTTGACCGCACCTATAGCCTGTGCATCCTTATCCACATCGCAGAGATATTGCATTATATCTTTTTTATGCGGCACGGTTACGTTCATGCCACGTATGCCGAGTGCCTGTGCACCCCTTACGGCATCGCCCAAGCTTTCGCTTTGCACCAAAAACGGGAGATACTTCATATCTCTGCCCTTTTGAGCGGCGAAGGTGTTGTGTATGAGTGGGCTTAAGGTATGCTCTATAGGGCAGCCTATAACGCCGTATACCGCCGTCGTGCCCTTTACGGAATTATCTGTCATTTTCTTTTCCTCTTTTCTTTAAGCTGTTTAAGTACATTTTAACTATAATTTTTTCAAACGGTCTTTTAGGTGCCGTTATTAACTCGTCCTTTGGGTCAACCTGTTTCACAAGCACGGAATATGCACCCGCTTTGTTTGCACACCACACATCGGTGAAAATTTGGTCACCCACAAGCAAGGTGCTTTCAGCCTTTGAGCCGAGTATATCCATAAGCTCAAAAAACTTCTTTGTGTCGGGTTTGCCTGCCCTGTAAACATATTTTATACCAACGTCCTTACAAAAGGTCTTGCTTCTCTCCTCTTTTGAATTTGAGAGAACCCCGAGGGTTATTCCACCGTTTTCAAGGCTTTTGAAATAATCGACAAGCCTTTTATCGGGTACTTTTATCCAGTAGGGCACAAGAGTGTTGTCTATATCAAAAACAATCGTGTCTATGCCCAAGGACTTCAATTTTTCGGGTGTAAGCTCCGTTACCGAGCTTAAATATTCTTTTGGATATAAAAATTCAAACATATAAATCTCCTAAAAATAAATATCGGCTTATGTAAAAAAGTATCCGTAAACCAAGCAATATAAGTACAACGGCATAAACCATATCAGCTCCGGATTTTGTTCATCGGAATTGATTTTCATAAACGGTGCTATTTCTTTAATATTGCTATTACTCTCAAAATCGCCGCCGCAACGACTATAACGGCAACAATTGTATTAAATTGCACATCTCCGCCGTTTTGCTCCAACACTTTAATTACCGACCACAAAAATAGTATAGACAAAATCACAATAAAACTTTTGAAGGAACTTCCCGAGGAAGTTTTTGAGCCGTTCTCCCTAATATCTCTTTGTGTTTTTGCTGTGGTTGCCGCAATTTCGGTTTTTGTTGCCGCTGTTCTCACACCGCCTTTAATTTCGGGCGTAGGCTTATTTTCGGGTGTTTTATTCACACTTTCAAGTCTTTGCTTGTTTTGCTCTCTCAGCCTTTCAAGCCTTTGCCGTTGTTCCTCGGTCATTTTTTGCTTGGGCCGTGCATTCTCGCCTGCCTTTTGCACGGTATTGTTTCGGATATTGTCATTTTGCAAATCCTCTTTGTTGTCTATATCGTTTCCATCTTCGTCAATATGCTTTTTGTATATGTTATCACTTGAGGGGTCATAATTGCGTGCGTAAGGGTCCGTATCGTCACTGCCGTAGGGGTCATTATCATTGCTTTTGACTATACTTTGTCTTTGAGGTGATTGTCTTGCGACACTTTCGTGCTTTATTTCCTCACCGCTTTTAAAGTGTCTTTCGTATATGTTATCGCTTTCACTGTCGTAATGCCTTGCGTAAGGATTGTCACTGTCATCATAATCCCGTCGCCTTGTGTATGGATTGTCGCTGTCCTTGCTGTAATCCCGCCTTGCATAAGGGTCATAATCTTTACTGAATGCCATATTACTCACCACCTACCAATAATATATCAACACATTGCTCTCTTTATATTCACTGCAATTCGCATTTGATGCGGATATGTAATTGAAAATTCTGTTATCCGATTTCAGCCATTGCTTAAGCTGTGTGAGTACATCAGCTGTTGCACACTTCAACACAACAAAGTTGTTGCCTTTTCCGTTTGCTCTTGCAAATGCCGCTGAAACAGCTTCGTCACTTACCTGTGTTATGTATGCCTTTTCTTTCACATAATAAAACATATCAAGGCTTTCACACTTCGGATAATCTATAAAATCATCCGTTTTGTG
>CAZUXS010000060.1:0-12503 GCA_964624605.1 uncultured Lachnospiraceae bacterium
AGTTACGGCATTGAAACATACAGTCCTTATCAAGACAGAGATTTGCTTGATTACAAGGTGTATGACGGCGGTGACATTGAACTGCCTTTCGGCAACCCCGAGGCGGCGCTTGAAATGTTGGAGGACTATACCGACAGTGTGCTTGCGGATAAAAAAATTCCGCTTATGATAGGCGGGGAGCACCTTGTTACGCTTGCCGCAGTGCGTGCGGCGCACAAGCATTACGAGGATTTGCATATCATACATTTTGATGCACACGCCGATATGAGAGATGATTACCTCGGTGTCAAGCTTTCTCACGCTACGGTGATGAGAAGATGCTACGACATTGTGGGTGACGGCAAAATTTTTCAGTTTGGCATAAGAAGCGGTGACAGGGAAGAATTTGCTTTTGCAAAAAATCACGTATATACGAATAAATTTAATTTTGATACATTAGAGGAAATTGTGGATAAACTTAAGGGTAAGCCCGTTTATTTCACACTTGATTTGGACGTGCTTGACCCGTCCGTATTCCCCGGTACGGGCACACCCGAAGCGGGGGGAATGGGTTTCTATGACCTTTTGAAGGCATTTAAGCTCATAAGTAAATTGAATGTTGTTGCACTGGATATGAACGAGCTTTCTCCTCCATACGACACAACGGGTGCATCAACGGCAATGGCTTGCAAACTTTTGAGAGAATTATTGCTTGAAATTTGCGGTAAGTAACATAAAGGAGATGACAGAATGAGCAGAGCATTGATTATAGGCGCAGGCGGTGTCGCAGGCGTGGTAATTCATAAGTGCTGCCAGAACAGCGAAGTATTTGAGGAAATTTGTATTGCATCAAGAACACTTTCAAAGTGTGATGCTTTCAAGGAAAAGCTTGGCGGCGGTAAAACAAAGATAACAACGGCAAAGGTTGATGCCGATAATGTGGACGAGCTTGTTGCCCTCATTGAGAGCTATAAGCCCGATATAGTAATAAATGTTGCACTTCCTTATCAGGATTTGCACATTATGGATGCTTGCCTTAAAACAAAGACGGATTATCTTGACACGGCAAATTATGAGCCGCCCGATAATGCGAAATTTGAATACAGCTGGCAGTGGGCATACAGAGAGCGTTTTGAAAAAGCGGGCATAACCGCCGTACTCGGTTGCGGTTTTGACCCCGGTGTAACGGGCGTATTTTCAGCCTATGCCATGAAGCACGAGTTTGACGAAATAAATTACATCGATATATTGGATTGCAACGGCGGTGACCACGGTTATCCTTTTGCAACAAATTTCAATCCCGAAATCAATATCCGTGAGGTTTCCGCAAAGGGTAGCTATTGGGAAAACGGTGAGTGGGTTGAAACGGAACCTATGGAGATAAAGAGAGTTTATAACTTTGATGAAGTGGGCGAAAAGGATATGTATCTTCTTCACCACGAAGAACTTGAATCACTCGGCATAAACATAAAGGGTATAAAGAGAATAAGATTCTTTATGACTTTCGGACAGAGTTATCTCACACATCTTAAGTGCCTTGAAAATGTCGGTATGACTTCAATTGAACCTATTGAATTTGAGGGCAAGCAGATTATTCCTCTCCAGTTCTTGAAGGCTGTTCTTCCCGACCCCGCATCACTCGGCCCTCGCACAAAGGGTAAGACAAATATTGGTTGTATCTTCCGTGGCAAAAAAGACGGTAAGGATAAAAACTATTATCTCTATCAGGTTTGCGACCATCAGGAATGTTACAAGGAAGTAGGCTCACAAGCTATTTCCTACACAACGGGTGTGCCTGCCATGATAGGTGCTATGATGGTGCTTACGGGTAAGTGGAAGAAACCGGGTGTATACAACGTGGAAGAGTTCGACCCCGATCCGTTCATGGATGCACTCAATAAATGGGGACTTCCTTGGAAAGAGGACTTCAACCCGACTTTGGTTGACTGATAATTTGATATTTATGATTTCGGCGTGCCTGTATTTTCGGCACGCCGATGTTATATACGGAGGTAATATATGAGCTACACTTTAAATACGGTACCTACACCCTGCTATGTTTTGCAGGAGGAAAAATTTGTTAAAAATCTTGAAATTTTGAAATATGTTATAGATAAAACAGGTGCTAAAATTTTGCTTGCACAAAAAGCTTTTTCATCTTACGTACTCTATCCGCTTATTTCAAAGTATATAAGCGGAACAACCGCAAGCGGTTTGTTTGAAGCGAAACTCGGTCACGAGGAAATGGGCAACAAGGAAGTGCACGTTTACTGCCCAGCATATAAACAGGAGGAAATGGACGAGATAGTTGAAATTTGCGACCATATAAGTTTCAATTCATTCAACCAGTGGAATAAGTATAAAGTACAGGTGCTTGAAAAGGGCATAAGCTGTTCACTGCGTGTAAATCCCGATTATTCGGAAATTGAAACGGATATATATAACCCGTGTATTGTGGGTTCAAGACTCGGTATACCCTACAAACAGCTTGAAAATGCCGATTTAAGCGGTTTGGAGGGCTTGCATTTCCACACAATGTGCGAACAGGGTGCCGATGTTCTGCAAAGAACGCTTGCCAAAATCGAGGAAAACTGCGGCAAATACATTCATGGTATGAAGTGGGTAAATCTCGGAGGCGGTCACCACATAACAAGAGATGATTACGATGTGGAACTTTTGATTGATTGCATAAATAAGTTTAAGGCTAAATACGGCGTGCAGGTCTATCTTGAACCGGGTGAGGCAATAGCACTCAATGCAGGTGTGCTTGTTTCCGAAATTCAGGATATAGTTGAAAACGGTATGCACATTGCAATTGCGGATACTTCCGCAGCCTGCCACATGCCCGATGTAATAGAAATGCCGTACAGACCGAATATAGTCGGCTCGGGCGAAGCAAATGAATATGAATATACCTACAGAATAGGTGGCCCGACTTGCCTTGCGGGTGATATAATAGGTGATTATTCATTTAAGAAGCCGCTTGAAATAGGCGATAGGATTGTTTTTGAAGATATGGCGATATACAGTATCGTAAAGAATAACACTTTCAACGGTATGCCGCTTCCGTCAATAGCGGTTGAAAAGGATGGCAAGGTTGAGGTTGTAAAGTCTTTCGGATATAAAGATTTTAAAGAAAGACTTTGAATTATGTTCTTTTTGAGGGCAAAAAGAACCAAAAAACTTGGGTGGTTCGCATTTTGCGAAGCAAAATTGCGAATCCCTACGGGATTTCAAAATTACTTTGTAATTTTGAAACTAGATTCGCCCCATGTTGCCAAATTACAAGTAATTTGGCAATCCCTACGGGATTCACTTTTGCTTTGCAAAAGTGAACTTACTAACGGGCAGGGGCAGTGTTCTGCAACGGCTTACCGTAGGTGGTGGTGGGTTGCCCCTGCACCCACCCGTTTACGGGGTGAGGTTGGGGCAACTCAGCCACCGAGCAGAAGTAAGGATATACTTCATTTGGAAAGTTACGAACTAAATTAGAAAGTACAAACTCAGATGAGAGGGACAGAGGGGAGCAGACTTTTTTAGTATTCCAATGCAGCCCCTCTGTCGGGGAGTACGGATTATTGCACAGTTTTCAAGTAAGTTAATTATATATTAAGGAGGAATTAAAATGAACAAACAGGAATTTGACAAGGCTAATGTATTTGGTTTAGGTCAAGAAAATACGGGTTATGCTCAGTATTTTACGGGCGAATCATTTTTAAATCCGTTGACAAAGCCGGGTGAGACACCCGTATTTCTTGCAAACGTAACATTTGAACCTAAATGCCGCAACAACTGGCATATTCATCACGCAAAAAGCGGTGGCGGTCAGATACTTATTTGCACGGCAGGCAGTGGTTGGTATCAGGAAGAGGGCAAAGAGGCTGTAAGTCTTGAACCCGGAAAAGTTATTGTAATTCCTGCCGAAGTGAAGCACTGGCACGGCGCAAAGGCGGATAGTTGGTTCTCTCACATTGCGGTTGAAGTGCCGGGTGAAGAAACATCAAATGAGTGGCTTGAAACTGTTGACGATGAGGAATATTCAAAGCTCGGTTAATGAAATTTTGAGTTAAAATTGAACTCGGCACACACCTTAGTGGGTATGTGCCGAGTTATTTTTCAGGTATTCCAACAATCCCGTACAGCCCTCGTATATATCGTTGTATGCGGTTTCAAAATCATCACTGTACCACGGGTCGGCAACATCACCTTTGCGGTTTGTGTAGTCCATAAGTAAACTCACTTTTTTATCGGGGTCGTAGCCGAAAATACGGGATATGTTTCTTAAGTTGTTTCTGTCCATGGCTATGAACATATCGTATTTTTCGTAATCCTCTTTCTTAAGCTGAACGGCGTGCTTACCCTTGCAGCTTATGCCGTGATGGGCGAGAATTGCCTTTGCGGGAGGATAAACGGGATTACCGACACCGTTCCAAATTTCCTCCGAACTTGTAGCGGATGAAACAACGTAAAATTCATCACTCATATTATTTTCTTCAAGCATATTTTTGAATATAAATTCTGCCATAGGTGAACGGCATATATTGCCGTGACAGACAAACATTATTTTCTTCATTTTATAAGACCTCCGAACGCGTATATAATCTGTTAACAGCCATTATAACATATAACCGATTATTTTTCCAGCTTAAAAAGTTATATTAATTGTTTTTCATTTATCACATTAATATATTGAAAATTATATTAATATGATGTATAATACAACTATGATAATATATAGACAAAGGAGGAAACAAAGTGAAGATTTTAAACAATCTGCATAAAAAGATTATATCTGTGGCGGTTTTATGTTTTACCGTAAATTCCGCTTTAATTACTACCGAGGCGGCTGTGAAGCAACAACCGTTGAATTACAGTGACAGCCTTGAATCGTTTGATAATCCCGAAAGAGGTTTTTATGAGCCTGTCAGTTTGCATTTGGAGCCAAGCGGAGGAAGTGCCGCAAAACCGTCGGCAAATTTGGTACATTTAAGAGTGGATATTGCGGAATTTTCAAGTAATGCCTCCATTACCGATAACGGTGTCAGCCACGTAGGCAACAGTGAACTTATTACCGATGAGGCTTTGCAAAATTTAAGTGACAGCCTTGCATACATAAAATCAAAGGGACATAAGGCAATTGTGAGAGTTTGCTATGACCCGAGATACGGCAATCACAAAAATTACGAACCCGAGCAAGCGTTGATATTGGAGCATTTGAAGCAGCTTGGAAAGGTATATACCGAAAATAAGGATGCTATAGCTTATGTGGAACTGGGTATGTACGGTCCATGGGGAGAAATGCATTCAAGTGATTGCTGCACAAAGGAAAACGTAACCGAAGCTTTGAATACCTTGCTTGCGGCAACTCCGGACACAATGAAAATAGGTGTGCGTACTCCCGCATATATTGCTGCTTGGCTTGGAATAGCTAACAGTGATTTTGATATAACCTCACAGGCATTTAAGGATGCGGCAGAAAAAAAGGGCAATGACATATACAGAGTTGGTATGTACAATGACGGTTATCTGGGTTCATCAACGGATTTGGGTACTTTCAACAGCGTAATCACAAGGGCAAAAGGCATTGCGTGGCTCAATGAATACGCAAAATACACATTATACGGCGGGGAATGTGTTACGAGTGACTACACCAATTATATAAATGCCTACAACACCATAGATTATATTTCAAAAGAGGCTTTCCAAACTCACACCTCCTATTTGAATCTGCGTTGGAACAACAATGTAATTGACAAATGGAAAACAGCGGAAACCTATACGGGTGAGGGTGAATATAACGGTCAAACGGCATTTAAGTATATAAATGACCACCTTGGCTACAGATTGGTTATGAGAGACAGTGTTTTACCCGTTGCCGTAAAAGCGGGAGGTGATCTGGATATAGACTTAAATATTGAAAATGTCGGCTTCGGTAACATAGTAAACAGCAAAAAAGCTACCGTTGTGTTGAAAAATTCAGACGGAGATGTTGTTGAACTCACACCAAGTGAGGATATTAACCCATGTGATTTCCTCTCTTGTGAGGAAAGTGAGGTTAAAGCCGATGTAAAACTGCCTGAAATGAAAAACGGTGAATGGAAAGTGTATTTCAGAATTTCTGAATACGGAAATCTGAAAGAAGATAATAACTTTGCTTGTATTCGCTTCGGTAATGATAAGACGTATTGGGACAGTGCCATCGGTGCAAATTATATAGGCAGTGTGATTGTGCTGCCGGAAAGCAGTAACACGACGAAAGCTGATGCAACGGCAATGCTGAAGTATATGAGCGGTATTACGGATGAAAATACTTTTTACGAAAAATACGGAAGCACGATTGCAGATTTGAATGAGGACGGTAAGGTCGATTTGAAAGATGTAATTTTGCTGTTGAGTGAGTGATTATGAAATTAAGCTTGCGGAAAATATTGACATTTTTTCTTTTTTGATATATAATATCGGGAAATGATTTATGAGAGGTGATATTTTGCGTCATTTATGAAATGTGACGTATGCAAGTAAGTATGAGAAATTCAAAAACAACTATACTCGTTGAGGGTGCAATAATGATTGCTCTGGCAACCATATTGAGCTATGTGCGAGTATACAAACTGCCGTGGGGCGGTTCAATAACATTGCTTTCAATGCTGCCTATTGTTCTTTTCAGCATTAAAAACGGAGTTAAAAGAGGACTTGAGGTTTCTTTCCTTTTTTCTCTCATTCAGCTTGGGCAAGGTGTTGTTGACGGGCTTTTCGGCTGGGGATTGACAACCGTTACTCTTATAGGCTGTATATTTTTTGATTATATTTTTGCTTTTACCGTGATAGGTTTGGCGGGTATGTTCAGAAAAAAAGGCGATATCGGTTGGATATCGGGCACTGTGGTAGCATTGCTTTTGAGATTTGCCTGCCATTTCACAACAGGTGTGATAATATGGAAATCATACGGTGAACTTTGGGGCGGATTTTCCACGGACAACACATATCTTTACAGTTTACTTTATAACGGTTCATATATGTTGCCTGAAATTATTTTCACAACTGTTGGTGCATTTGTAATTTTGAGAATTCCCATAATAAGAAAAACGATAATGAAAGACAGATAAAAAAGATTGATAAAAACGCTGTTGCAGAGGTGACAGCGTTTTTTATTATGAAAAAAACGAGGGATAAATCGGAGATTTAAGGCTGGACAAAATGATATATTTGTGATATAGTTAAACGTAACGATAAAGTGACGATATTCGATGACGGTGATTTTTGATTAAATTTATCTCGAAAAGTAATTGCTTATATATATGGTGGTGTTTTAAATGAAAAAAATATTTGCCTGTATTGCATTAAGCGGTATGATTTTTAGTATGTTGCCTTTTCAAGCTTATGCAAATACGGTTGAAATTAAAAGCGCAAAACAAAATGAAGAGGGCTATGTTGAGGTTGCCTGCACGTTAAACGGTGAGGATAAAACACAAAGCATTGTTGTGATGTCCTGTGAATATAGGGATGAAACGTATGTGAATGATATCATATATGCCGATGAAATACCCGTGCAAGCCGATGAAAACGGTGATTTTGAATTTGATTTCATACCATCCGAGCAAGCGGATGCCGAAAATAAGGCTTATGTTGTGAGGGTCGGAGGAGAGAATATCGATGTGCCCGACAGCAGAATAATAGCGTTTTACGATGGTATAATTTATATAACGGGAGATGTTGACGGTGATGGTAACGTGGATAAATCGGATGCGGCACTTCTGCTCAAATACTTGGACGGGAACACTCTTTTGACCGGTCAGCAACTCACCGCTTCGGATATAGACGAATCAAAGGATATAGATTTCAGGGATGTTATTGCCATATTGCAAAGAATTGAAAATCAATAGTCTTGTATAAAAATACATAAACAGCGATATAAATTGTGCGTTGAAATGAATGTGGCTTAAGCTCATTTATTAAAAAATGCACAATTTTTTTGCAATAATTTCAATATTTTTCTTGCGTTTTTGTTTAAAGTGGAGTATAATTACACTTGATTGGCTGCGATAATTGACTATACTTTAAAGTTAATCAGAGAGTGAATATATTATGAAAAATAAATTTACAATTGCTTATGCTGCGGGACTTGCAGTGGCTTTTGCCGCTGTGTGGGGTGTTGCGGCAAATACATATTTTAATACGCATTTCATAAAGGGCACAAGGCTGAACGGTGTTGATGTGACGGGAAAAACAACACAGCAGGCAGCGGAAATGTTGCACAGTGACGTTTCGGATTATATAATGCCTCTTCGCTTCGGAGATATTGAAACCGACAGAATAAGTGCACCGAGAATAGGTCTTAAATCCGAAATAGACGAAGCTGCAATTGAGGAGGCTTTAAAAAAGCAAAATACATTTTTGTGGTGGATAGGCACGGGCGATGATACGCCAATAAATGCCGTAACTTCATTGGATGAGGATTTGTTTTCCGACCTTATACCGAGACTTAATATTATAAAGCGAAAAACAAAACCGGAGGATGAGGGAAAAGCCGTTGTTTTTGCGGATGATGAATTCAGATTACAGACAAGCACCTATGTGGATGATGACAATTCAAAATTGACCGAAGCTGTGAGGACTGCTGTCACCAATCTTTCGGATGAACTTGATTTGGAAAATACGCCTTGTTGCGAAAAGCTTATTGACGATGAAAATAAATCGGAAGCAAAGGCGGCTTGCGATAAGGCAAATAAAATCATATCCACAAATATTGTGCTCAGTGACGGAAAATATAAGTATGCCATAGATAGGAGTTATATTGCCCGTTGGGTATCCGTGGATGACGGATTCAATGTTTCGGTAGACAAAGGTGCAATTGACGAATATATGAAGCAGTGGAACACAAAGGGCAGCACAAGGCGGTTTTTGACTTCTCACGGAAAATATGTGAGTGTTGAGGGCGGTGACTACGGTTGGAGTGCGGACACAACTGGTGTTGCCGATAATATTTACAAAGCGGCAACGGAGTGCACCGATTCGGTAATAAATATTAAGACAAAACAGTGGGCACTTTGCACGGGCGATAATGATATCGGAGACAGTTATGTTGAAGTGGATTTGACAAACCAATATCTCTATCTTTACATAGACGGTGAAATTAAGCTTAAAACGCCATGTGTTACGGGTTTGCCGACAAAGGCAAAATATACACCTCAGGGTACATACAGAATAAAGAGCGTAAACAGAAATTCTGTTCTTGTGGGTCCCGGTTATCGTACTCCGGTTGCATACTGGATGCCTTTCAACGGCGGTATAGGCTTGCATGATGCCACATGGCAGTATAAATTCGGCGGTGATTGGTACAAGGTTCACGGTTCACACGGTTGCGTAAATCTTCCTTTAAATGCGGCGAGTATGGTATATAACGAGGTATTTGAGGGTATGCCTGTTGTGTGCTACTATTATGACAGATTACCCGAATTTGAGGCGAAGCCTGCCGAGGGCAACGTGATATCACTTAATCCGGGTGTGAAATCTTCCGAATATAAAGACCACAGAAAAGGTCACGGCAGTACACAGGGTAATCTTGAAAATAAGGCTCTTGCCGATAAAAAAACATCTTAATTAAAACATAAATCCATTTTCGGTTTATTATATCCGAAAGTGGATTTTTTTAATATCACATATTTTGTATATTACACATCAAGTTGACAAAAATAAGTATGTATAATTAAGTGAATGAGGTGTGTGCGTTGATAAAAAAGTTTGTAACTTGGGCGTTTGTTTTTGCAATTGTGTTGATAGCGGGTATAACCGTTTTTACGGAATATATGGCTTTGCCCGATGAAATCATACTTACAAAGGGATTGGAAAGCAAAATAGAAAGCAGGTTGCCCGTATATGCGGAAATGGAAAATGCACCCGTTATGACGGTGAACAGCAAGCCCGTTTACGGCAATATACGCATAAATTTGAATGAAAGTGCCAACATAAAGGTGGACGAACCCACCGTGATAAAGGGTAATTTGAAGCTTTTCGGCATAAGCATAAAAAATATAAGTATGAAAGTTGAAGACGAAAAATATGTTGTGCCATCGGGGATGGCTGTCGGCATAAGAATAGATACGGACGGCGTACTTGTGCTTGGCACGGGCAAGGTTTTAAACAATGCGGGAGAATATGAAGAACCCTCACGCAATGTGTTAAAAAGCGGTGACAGAATAATGAGTGTGAATAATGTACCTATTCATAATAAGGAAGAACTTGCCTCTGCCGTAAAATCAAATAAAACGGTTGATATGGAGGTGATGAGGAATAACACAAAACTGAAAATAAATTTGAATACCGTACAATGTGCGGATGAGTCTAAAATAGGTGTGTGGGTGCGTGACAGCACACAGGGCATAGGCACGGTTACATTTTATAATCCTCAAACTAATCGTTTTGCCGCCCTCGGGCATCCAATAACCGATGTTGACACAAGACAGCTAATGCCTATTAAGGACGGGTATATTGCAAGTGCAAAAATAGGTGATGTGACCATGGGGGAAAAGGGCACACCTGGTGAATTGAGCGGTGATGCCGATTATTCAAATATATTGGGCAGGGTGGATAAAAACACCGAAAGAGGAATATACGGCACAATTGAAAGCAACGGAAAGAAATATTTCAATTCAAATAAAATGAGGCTTGCAAATTCAACAGAGGTGCAAACGGGTGAGGCGTATATTCTTTCCACGATAAACGGAGCGGAGGTTAAAAAATACAGCATAAATATAGAAAGCATAAACAAATATTCAAAGGACAGCACAAAAAATATGACAATTGAAATCACAGATAAGGAATTGCTTAAAAAAACGGGAGGAATAGTGCAGGGAATGTCAGGCTCTCCGATTATACAAAACGGCTGCCTTGTGGGTGCGGTCACCCATGTTTTCGTAAACAACCCGAAAAAAGGATATGCCGTGTTTGCCGAGAATATGAGAGAATAATGATATAACATCGCTATACCTTTGTGTAAAAATAGTAAAATAAATTTTTTAAACAGGCTGATTATTATAAAAACGCCGAAATTAAAAAAAGGTCTTACGAAACAAAAAAATATGTGATATAATGCTAAAAGCGGTTGAAGGAGAACCAAAGGAAATATCAAAAAGCAAGAAACGCAGTGAGATGCACACAGCAGTGGAGTCGCAACGAGTTTGTGATAAACCACTGCTTTTTTTGCTATGCAAGGAGGTAATAATATTGCAAAAAAAAAGAGAAAATCGCAGAGCAATTATGTGCTTGAAGAAAGGTACGTTCCGCAAAGGCAGGGTGTTGGCGTAAATGACTAAGAAAAGAAAATCGGTCTTGCTCACACTTGCGGTGCTTATAATTGCCGTACTTTTGGCGGGTGTCATTTTTACGGCCGGTAATGAGCCTAAGCACGAAACCATACAAGAAACAATGCGAGATGCGGTACTTCACGAAACGGGCAGAATAAGCTTGTTGGGGTTGAAAGAAGTTAATCCGTCCGTAATATCCGCAATGCTGATAACGATTATATTGCTTATTGTTGCGGCTTTGATAAGGATATTTGTTATACCGAAGTTTAAATACATACCCGATAAATTTCAATTGGTTTTGGAACAAATTGTAGGTATGTTTGAGGGCTTGGCAAAGTCAAACAGTCCGCACAGGAATAAATTTTTGGGAGCTTATGTTTTTGCGGCGGGTGTTTACATATTCATAAGCACATTGTTTGAACTCATAGGCCTGCAAGCAGTCACGACAGAGGGTGTATCAATTGCTTTGCCCGCTCCGTTATCGGATATAAATGCGGCAATAGCAATGGGTTGTATATCCTACTTGGTTATTATGTCGGGCGGTATTGCAGGCAACGGTTTGAAAGGAATCGGACTTACACTGAAAGATTTTTCATTGCCGATTTCAATGAGTTTCAGATTGTTCGGTGCACTTTTGAGCGGTCTTTTGGTAACCGAAATGGTTTATTACTATATACATTTGAGCTTTGTACTGCCTGTTGTTGTGGGCGTAATGTTCACACTTTTGCACGCACTTATACAAGCTTATGTATTAACAATGCTTACAGCCTTGTTCTATGGTGAGGTAAGCGAAAAACATGAAAAACACAAAAAGTAATTTATTTAATAAGGAGATTTTAAAAATGAAAAACACAGTTAAAAGATTTATGGCAGTTATGATGTTACTTATGGCGTTTGCGGGTATATCCGCACAGGCGTATGCAGAACCTATTGAACCGGCAACCGAAAGCACAGAGATAAGCACAGCCGATAATGCTACGGGCAATAAAGCTGTAGCGGCAGCACTTGCAATCGGTCTTGCGGCAGCAGCAGGTGCAATCGGTATGGGTATGGCAATTTCAAAGTCATCCGAAAGCATTGCAAGACAGCCCGAAGCAGAGGGTAAAATCAGAACAACTCTTATGCTTGGTCTTGTATTCATCGAAACAGCTATTATTTATGCTTTGATTGTAGGTATTTTGATTATATTCGTACTTTAAGAGGAGGGTCGGTATGAGTATA
>CAZUXS010000061.1:0-12487 GCA_964624605.1 uncultured Lachnospiraceae bacterium
AGAACCGTCCCCACTGTCCCGGAAATATCAGCCGCCGAGGGTAGAAAGATGTTTCACTGTCCCGGAAGCGATTTCAGCCGAGGGTAGAAAGCTGCCCACTGTCCCGAAATTTTCATTTTAGGTTACCCCTTGTTTACGTGGTTATATAGGGGCAACACAGGTTATATAGGGGCAACAAATGTTGTTCTTGACCAACCTAAAACTGCGGTGATATACTTGTATAAAGAAAGTTTTGGGAGGTTTTTTTATGACAGAAGATAATAATAAAATAGCTATGAGAGTGTCTTATGTAAGCATAATCATAAATGTGTTGCTTTCACTTATAAAATTTCTTGCGGGTATATTCGGCAGGTCTGCCGCTATGGTATCCGATGCGGTTCATTCGCTTTCCGATGTGCTCAGCACGATAGTTGTTATTGTGGGTGTGAGGATATCCGGTAAGGCATCCGATGCCGACCACCAGTACGGGCATGAGAGGATGGAGTGTGTTGCCGCTGTTATACTTGCGACACTGCTTTTCATTGTCGGTCTTGGAATAGGCTGGGCAGGTATTCAAAAAATAGTATCAAAAGCAGAAATTGCTGTGCCGTCAGCTATGGCGCTTGTTGCCGCTGTGCTTTCAATTGCCTTGAAAGAGGGTATGTATTGGTATACGAGAGCGGCTGCCGTTAAGGTGCGTTCCGATGCGCTTATGGCTGATGCTTGGCATCACCGTTCCGATTCGCTTTCATCAATAGGCAGTTTGGTTGGTATAGGTGGTGCAATGCTCGGTTTCCCTATACTTGACCCTATTGCATCTGTGGTTATCTGTCTTTTCATAGTTAAGGTCAGTTATGAAATTTTCAAAGATGCTACGGATAAAATGGTGGATAAGGCTTGTGATGACGAAACCATAGAAGCTATGAAAAACGTTATATCCGGAATTGACGGCGTGAAAGGGCTTGACCTCATTCACACAAGGCTTTTCGGTTCTAAAATTTATGTGGATATTGAAATTTCCGCAGATGGAGAACTGAACCTTAAGCAGGCTCACGGTATAGCCGAAAACGTACATCACACAATAGAAGAAAAATTTGCGGATGTGAAGCATTGTATGGTGCACGTAAATCCGAGGTAAAAAATAACATAAAAACAATACAAAGATAATACGCAAAAGCGGAGAGGCACAGTACCTCTCCGTTTTTTACTTTTTAATAAAAGTTTTTTCTCCCGCCTCAAAAAGCATATCATCGCACTCTTGAAGTGTTTTGTTTTTGTTTAGGCAAAATATTATTATGCTGTCACGCTTTATTCTGGGGTAAAGCGTGTTTGCATTGCCGACTCTCAAAAGGTTGTTGCAAAGTTCCAAATCCAGCTTAAGCCCGAAACAGATTTGTAAAAGTGTATCTCTTGATGGGTTAGTGCGTTTGCCCTCCAAGAGCTTGTAAAGATATGATTCGGAAATACAACACTTTCGACTCAATATCGGCACTGTTATATCTGACATAAGGGCGTTGAGATATGTGGAAACGCTGCCTATTATTTCTGCACTGTATTCGTTGAGAAATTCGTTGTAGTCGGTTTTCTCTTTTAAAATTGTCAAAAGTTCATCGGTTGATTTTTTACTCATATTTTAATATCCTCTCGTCCTGTTCTGATACTCCGTTATTATTATATAACATTATTTGACAGTTTTTCAATAAATAAATTGATTTTTAACACTGTCAGTCCTGAAATGTTTGTTTTTTGTGTGGTATACTTGCTATAAATAATACATTATTTGAAAAGAGGGATTAGTATGGGATTGGTATTATGGAATACTATTTATCAAGATGTTGATGTTTTTGTTGAAACATTCAAAAAATTGTTGCTTACAAAAGAATATGAGTCAATAAGACCCGTGCTTGAAAGTAGGTTTTCGTCAAGCTTCGTATCCGGAGTGGTGTTGGACACACCGGATGGAAGATATACACTTAACTGTTTTTTTGTTAGGGGATTAACTCATCAAAAGGCTCATGCATGGATAAGGGATAATCGTTTAAATGCGAACAGGAGAACGACTATTTATCAGTTGAAAGGCTCTTGGAACATAAAAAAATTTAAGAACGGTGTTGCAATTGCAATTACATCGGGATATTATGCACCCGACCCGAATGCGGAAAAAAATGCTGCCCAAAATGAAGCTGCGTCTGCTCAATCAAATGTGATAAGTGCGGCTGATGAACTTATTAAATATAAGCAGCTTTTGGATATGAACGTAATAACACAGGAGGAGTTTGATGCCAAAAAGCAAGCCTTTTTGAATGCAAACGGTTCTGCTGTGAATGATGTTGCGGCAAAACCGGAAATTGAGGAACAACAACCCCCTGCACCGCAAACTCCCGCACCTCAAAATACAGTACCTAATGCGGTAGCGGAAGCTCCGATACAGCAAAATGCAACAGTGACTCCTGCACCTCAAAATGTCGAAAAGCAACCGGAAAAATTTGAAAAAATAAAGTATGCAAAAAAATTCGGCTTAATCGGATTGGGTGTTGACATATATCGTAATGTTAAAAATAAGGAAAATAATCAAAATAAATAATATCAAAATTAAATTTGCAAAAAAGGCAAATGATTATTGATTTCAAAAACCGGAACAGTTGGACGGTGTTCAACAGCTGTTCCGATTTTTTTGTGAAAAATTGCAAAAAATAACGAAAAATAAAAATTTAACACCGGCAGTGTCGATAAAAATAGAGTTTATATGATATAATAATTGTACAAATGGTGGAAATGATTTGCGGTACGTGAGTTGTTTTTGCCGACTGTACCTATAAATTTAAACAATATAAATTATGAAAAGGGGGAAATTTATGTTTTATTTATCTGGATTCGTATTTTTTATTTCTATACCTGTATTTTTGGTCTTTGCTTTGTTGGCGGTTATAAAAAAGATAACGCATAAGGGACCGAAGAGTATGCGTAAAAAGTTATTGATTTCTTTCATTGTAATGGTAGTTTCATGTGTAGTGTTTATGAAATCACCTGAACCTGATACACAAGATGCTTCCGACTCAAGAGATGATTCCACATATCAGGAAGAAGTAACGGAAGAGGTAACAGAAGCTATAGCAGAAGTTCCTACAGAGGTTGTAACGGAAGCACCGACAGAAGCTCCAACGGAAGCACCGACAGAGGCTGTAACAGAGGCACCTGTGGAGGAAGATGATACAGATATCATTGGGGATAAAGGAAGAATACTTAAGTTCTGGGGAAGTTGGGAGTACAGTGTTGACAAAGGCTTTTTCAGTGATACTTTTACATTGAATGTATCTTTCACAAACAACATGGGTAAACAAATAAAATATATTGATTGTATTATGGACTATATCAATACAGTAGGTGACGTAATAGTTTCGGAAGAACCTTGTCGAATTACCGGACCTATTGATGTTGGTGAATCCGGTGACTACGAAATGGATCTTACAGAAACAGATGATCCAAATCTTAAGACTGTAAAATTTAAGTATGTAAGGATAATTTATATGGATGATGAAGAAGAATATTTGGATTTATCCGAATTACCCGCACAGTGATTTAACTATGTAACACAAAACGGAGTGAGTTGTTTATACACGGCTTGCTCCGTTTTTTATATGTAAAATACCGTTTTCGTGGTTTACATTATGATATAAAAATGATATACTGTAAATGATAATGAGTGGTTAAAAATGAGGTGCCATGTATGGGTGATACAAGATACATAAACCCGTCGGATTTTGTGGTGGTGCAAAGGCTTAATGCAAGAAATTCGGTTTTTGCGGTGGAAAACAGGGTGACGGGTGAGAGGTTTATAAAAAAGTATATAGATAGCGGCAGTATTGAAGTGTATAAAAAAATGCTTAATATAAGGCATGAAAATATAGCATCCGTGTATGCCATTTTTAATGATAACGGTATGCCTGCCGTTTTGGAGGAATACATAAGCGGTGAAAAGCTTGCCACGATTATGGAGGAAGTCGATACTTTGGAAATATCCTATGCAAAAAACGTAATGTTGCAACTTTGTGAGGGACTTAACATCATACACCGTGCAGGCATTGTGCACAGGGATATTACGCCCAATAACATACTCATAGATGATTACGGAGTTGTCAAGATAATAGATTTGGATATATCACGCATTAAAAAGGAAAAAAAGAACGTCGATACGGTTCTTATGGGCACGGAGGGCTATACCTCGCCCGAACAATTCGGCTTTCGCCAAACCGATGAAAGGGCGGATATATATTCCTTGGGCGTGCTTTTTAATGCTATGCTCACAGGCTTTTTGCCCGTAGAGAAAAAATATAAGGGCGATATAGTGATTGAAAAAATAATTTCAAGGTGTACGGAAATAGAGGCTTCAAGAAGATATAAAACGGTAAAAGACCTAAAGGGAATGTTGCTCTCCGTTGCCACAGAAAAGGATAGTGCGGGGAAACGCTTTTTAAAAACTCTGCCGGGATTCAGAACGCACGAATCTTGGAAGATGGTGTTTTCATCAATAGTCTATATTTTTATGATTGTGACACTGTGTTTTTGTGCCTCCTTCCCGCTTTTGAGAATTGATTTTGAGTTCTTTTTTGAATTTATATCAATGTATATTTGCACCATAATCCTGCCGTGGCTGATTGGAAACAACTACCTCTATTTCATGGATAGAATACCTTTGGTGAGGCGGCTCTCATCCGGTGTTAAGCTGGGGATTCTCGTGGTGCTTGCATTTACGTTTTCGTTTTCGTCATTTTGGATTCTCTATGAAATTTATATGTAAAAAAAACTGCTGTTGCAAAGGGCAACAGCAGTTGAATTTTTCGCATAAAAAAAGACTGACGCAAAATCGGCAGCCTTAATTTATATACAGTCAAATATCATTAGATTGCTCTAACAACAGCACCTGCTCTTAAACATCTTGTACAAATGTTGATTGACCTGATTGTACCTGCATCATTGATTTTAATTTTCTTGATGTTAGACTTCCAAGTCTTGTTAGCTCTTCTTGAAACCTGGCTACGGTTGATGCTGATTCTATGACCCTTTAATCTTGTCTTATCACAAATTTCACACTTTGCCATTGATAAACACCTCCTTAATCAATAGTAATAAAAAGCTATTATTCATAGCAATAAACTCATCGTTCACTATTTTAACAGATTTTTGAGAATAATGCAAGTCTTTTCTTAAATTTTTTTTATATTTTTATTTTCCGTTGATTAAAGCGGGCTTTTGTATTATACTGTAGAATAATGAATTATGTGCGGAGGGCGTGCTATGTTTGCCGAGGATAAAATAAGCAGTATCAAGAATATTGGTGAAACAAGAGAGAAACAACTTAATAAAATGGGAGTGGAAACGGTTGAGGATTTGTTGGAGTATTTTCCCAGAGATTATGACGACAGAAGTACCTTTGTTTCCGTTGCCGAGCTTAAAAAGGGTGACAATGCCAGCTTTCGTGCAAGGGTGCTGACACAGGCTAATTTAATGCGCAGAGGCAAAATGACTATGGTGCGTGTGGGTATCGGTGACGGCAGTGGTATGATTGAGGCGGTTTGGTTTAATCAGCCGTATATGAAAAATACCATGGCTATGAACAGGGAGTTTATATTCACCTGCAAAATAGGTGAGAGAAACGGCAGATTGCAGGCTGAAAATCCCGAGGTTGAAGCCGTTAAGCTTGACGATAACTTGAATGTGGGCAGAATTGTGCCCGTGTATACACTGCCAAAAAGGCTTTCTCAAAAAACAATAAGGGCTGTTATTCATTCCGCTTTATCCGAAATGACGCAGCAGATGGAGGATTTTTTGCCGGATAGCGTAAGGCGGGAAAACAGACTTTGCGACCGTGCATACGCCATAAGAAACATACACTTCCCCGAAAGTGACGATGCCTTTTTTGTGGCAAGGCGCAGACTTGTTTTTGAAGAACTTTTTATGTTGCAACTTAAGCTTTTTCAGCTTAAGGGTAATGTAAGCCGCAAAAAAAGCAGTGTCACAATTGTTGATGACGATATATCACCCTTAAGAAATGTTTTAGGCTTCAATCTCACCGATGCACAGGAGAGAGTTTTGGGTGAAATATATGCCGATATGAAAAGCGGCAGTGAGATGAACAGGCTTATACAGGGTGATGTTGGTTGCGGTAAAACAGCCGTTGCCATGCTCGCGGCTTTCGGAGTTATAAAAAACGGCTATCAAGCTGTGCTTATGGCACCTACGGATGTGCTTGCAAACCAGCACTACAAAAGTATAAGCGAAACATTTTCAAAACTCGGCATAAACTGCACACTTCTCACATCGGGCATAAAAAAGAAAGAAAAAACGGCAGCTTATATTGATATTAAAAGCGGAATGGCACAGATGATAATAGGCACTCACGCACTCATACAGGAGGCTGTTGTGTATAATAAATTGGGACTTGTTATAACCGATGAACAGCACCGTTTCGGCGTGCGTCAAAGACAAATGCTCTCCGATAAGGGTGAAAATCCGCATACTTTGGTTATGACGGCAACCCCTATTCCACGTACGCTTGCACTCATACTTTACGGTGATTTGGATATATCCACAATAGATACACTGCCACCGGGCAGACAAAAGGTTGATACCTTTGCGGTTGACCACAGCTATGACCAAAGGCTTTATGCCTTTATTAAAAAAGAGGCGGCAAAGGGCAGACAGGCTTATGTGATTTGCCCTATGATAGAGGAAAATGACAAGCTTGAACTGCGTGCGGTGGAAAATTACACTCTCGAACTCAAAGAAAATCACCTGCGTGAACTGCGTGTTGAGTATGTGCACGGAAAAATGAAAAATGATGAAAAACAGGCTATTATGAACGAGTTTGCCAAGGGTGATATAGATGTGCTTGTTTCCACAACCGTAATCGAGGTTGGCATAAACGTGCCAAATGCCACTCTTATGATAATTGAAAATGCGGAAAGATTCGGTTTATCCGCACTGCATCAGCTGCGTGGACGTGTCGGCAGAGGTAGTGAAAAAAGCTACTGTGTGCTTGTGAGCGACTCAAAAACAAAGGTGGCAAAAGAAAGACTCAAAATAATGTGCGGCACAAATGACGGCTTTGTGATATCCGAAAAGGATTTGAAGCTGCGAGGGCCGGGTGATTTCTTCGGCACAAGGCAACACGGCTTACCCGAGATGAAAATTGCCAACCTTTATAAGGATATAGATATCTTAAAAGAGGTAAGGGATAGCGCAATAAAACTTTTATCGGCTGATTATGAGCTGAAAAATGCCGAAAATATCAAGCTTAAGAAGAAAATAGAGGATATTTTTGAAAAAAATGGCGAAAAAGTATGTTTGTAGTAAAAAAAATGTTTACTAATTTTAAATTTCGTTGTATAATGATTATATATATGTAAAAAAATAGGCGTGGTATGTGCAATTGGAAAAAACAACCCACATATTTCGCTTAATAATCTATAGGGTTGTGTTGTTATGAGAATAATTAGCGGTTCGGCGAGGGGGCTTAAACTCAAAGCACCCGAGGGGCTTAAAACAAGACCCACAACGGACAGAATAAAGGAATCACTTTTTAACATCCTTGCACCCTATCTTTTGGATTGCCGATTTCTGGATTTATTCAGCGGCAGTGGTGCGATAGGTTTGGAGGCACTTTCAAGAGGTGCCGAAAAAGCTGTTTTTGTGGACAGCGGCGAGGAAAGTATCTCTGTGATAAAACACAATGTGACAGCCGCAAGGCTTATGCAAAATGCGGAGATTATGCGTTGTGATGTTGCTACGGCAATTGAAAGACTTGCTTCAAAAGGCGAAAAGTTTGATTTGATATTTATGGACCCTCCTTATAATAAGGCTCTTGCGGATATGGCGGTTAAGAAAATAGCCGAATGTGGTATCCTTGCCGAGGATGGTTTCATAGTTGCCGAACAGTCAACCGATGAAGCCGAGCCTGTTGCAGAGGGCATGGAAGTGTACAGAATAAAGGATTACAAAATAACAAAAATGATATTCATAAGAAAAATATGATATGTGAGGTATAAACTATGAATACAGCAGTTTATCCCGGTAGTTTCGATCCTACCACGAATGGGCATTTGGATATAATAAGGCGAGCTTCAAAGCTTGTTGACAGGCTTGTTGTGGGGGTTCTTATAAATCCGTCAAAGGTTTCGCTTTTCACTGTTGAGGAGAGAATACAGCAGATAAAAAGCCTTACGGAGGATTTACCCAATGTTGAGGTAATGTCCTTTTCGGGTCTTTTGGTGGATTTTGTAAGACGTGTCAACTCCAACATAATAATAAGGGGTTTGCGTTCGGGTACCGATTTTGAAAATGAATTTCAGATGGCACTTATAAACCGCACAATGGTCAATGACATTGAAACGCTGTTTATAACAACAAGCACAAATTACCTGTCGGTCAGTTCCAGCACGGTTAAGGAGATTGCAAGCTTCGGCGGAAATGTTGAAAAAATGGTGCCGCCGCAAATAAAAATCGCACTGGAAAAAAAGTTTGCACAAAAGCAAAAAGAGAATAGTAAGTAATTAAAAATATATAATATACTCTGCCCGTGCAGGGTGGGAGAGAGAATAATATTGGGAGGATAAAAAATGGATAACACAATTAAGGAATGTATCGAAAGACTTGCCGCTTTATCAGAAAACGCAAAAACATCTATGCTTTCAAGCTCAACAATTATGGTTTCAAGAGATGAGATTGAAGGTATTATCTATGATATGCGTCTTAACCTTCCCGGGGAAATAAAGCAGGCACAGAGAATTGTAAACAACACAACAAAGATAATCAACGAGGCTACCGCAAATGCGGACCTTATCATCAAGCAGGCAAGAGACACAGCCGATAAGATGGTTATGGAGCATGAAATCGTTCAGCAGGCTAAGGCTGAGGCAGATGCCATTGTTTACGATGCAATGGAAACAGCAAAGGCTTACAAGGTTGGCTCACTTGAATATTCGGATGATATGTTAAGACGTGTTGAAGAACAGCTCAGAAACAACATTGAAGAGTTTATAGCTTTCAACAGAGATTTTGTTAAGAGAAGCGAAGAAATTCAGGTTTATCTTGAAAGACAGTATGAAGAGCTTTACAAGAACAGAATGGACTTGAGAAACATAAACGAACAGGCTGAAAATATGGACAGACCTAATCAGGAACAACAGCCCGAAGGTGATTTTGAATAATACATTGAATAAATAAAAATAACTTCAAACGGCTGCCGAAAAAGCCGACAGCCGTTTGATATAAGCTGTTAAAAAAATATGAGTCCAAGTACAAAAGTAAGCAGGGTTTGAAAAAGCTTTCCTATTATATACGGGGTCATTTTTAAACCTGCACTATGTATGAAATCGGCACTCTGGGTGTGAATTGATATTCCACCCCAAGATATGGCACAGGCACAGAGCAAAGTTGCATTTTTTTGATTGCTGAGTATGTGAGTGCCGTTTGTGACTTCAAGAGCCGCACCCGATATCAGGCACAGTGCTTTTGCTAAAGTAGCGTTTGAGGGGAAGAGTTTCACAATAATTATGTTTAAGGATTGAGTTATCACACAAAACAATATTATACAGCCGCCTATCTTTAAAATGGTTTCCATACCGTCCCAAACGGCATTGCTTAACAAATTTGATGGTGCACAGGCTGTGTTTTGTTTTTTGGTGCTTTTTTGCGGGGTCGTATCATTCTTGTGTGAAAAACTCAGGAGTATGCCCGTTAGTATTGCCGAAGAGTAGCAAAGCAACATAATTTTGAAACCGCTTTTGGCACTGCCCAGCATACCTATGCCCACGGTGCTTACTATGAACAGAGGGCTTGAATTATTAACAAAGCATAAAAGGTGGGTCGCCTCACTTTTTGTCAGTTTTCCGTTTTTATACAGGTCACAGGTTGTTTTTGCACCGAGGGGACACCCCGATATAAAGCCTATGACTATAGGCAGTACGCTTATGCCGCTCAGTGAAAACAAAAAACGGCACAAGGGTGTGAACGGGCGTTTTACCATATCGGCAAAACCCGAGCTGCACATTATATTTGTCACTATTATAAACGGAAGAAGTGACGGCAGTGCTTTGTTTTGCCACAGAAGAAGTCCGTTCTTTGCGGCGGAAAATGTTTCGTTTGGAAATATGAGCATAATCAGATTGAAAAGCAGTGCCGTCAATGCTATAATATAACGTGGACGTGCACATGTTTCTGTATTTTTTGTGCTTTTGATATATGTCACAGTATATCACCTAATTTGCAATTAATACATTTTATGAAGTAATTACATTAAATATCGTATTTTAGTTTTTATTATACTTATGAAATAGTTATGAAAGGAAGCAGTATTTATGGCTGAAAGAAAAGATAAAAAAACCGCAAGCAGAAATAATACTGCAAAGAATAAGAAAAACGGTGTTTTGGGTTTATTCGGTAAGAAAAAAACAAGTAAAAACACAAGCAGAAAAAATACAGTATCAAAGTCAAATAAAAATACAACGAGAACAAGCGGAAGTTCATACACAAATCCGTACAGCAACAGCCCGTACGGCAGTTCTTACGGCAGTACATACAGCAGCTATGGCAGCTACAGCCCTTATGGCAATTACGGCAGCCGAAGAACCTATTCATCAACGGGCGGTTACAGCACTTACTCATCACCTTTTTCATCCTCCGGTGATAAAAAGGCACAGAGTACAACAAAGTCCTCTTCAAAGAAAACAACAAAAAAGAAGACGGGACTTTTCGGAAAGAGTAAGACAAAAAATAAGAATACAAAAAAAACCACAGGTACTTCACATACTGCTAAAAGCTCCACCACAGGCACAACCGGAACCACCGGTTACGGAAGCTACGGAAGCAGTTATGGAAGCTATGGCGGCAGCTACAGCGGCTATAATTCGGGTTACGGCAGCAGCTATAACAGAAGCTACGGCAGTGGCGGTTACAGCACCTACACATCTCCTTTCAGCAGCGGCACATCCGGTGTAAAGAAGGAAACACAGCCTAAAAAGCAGACAACTCGTAAAAAGAAGAAAAAGCGTAACTCCGCTATAGGCGATTTTGCAATAGGCGGTCTCAGGTCAATTTTGAACAGTGCCATGGGTGGCAGCGGTCAGGTCATAGACCTTAAGAGAAATCGAATGGCACTCGGTGTTTATATATTCATAGCTGTGCTTATAGGTGTATATTTGACAGGCTATACCGTCAGATTCCTTTCACGTAATGTTGTCAATTACGACACCATTGCATACGGCAGTGTTGATACACCGACATCTTTCACGGGCGTTATAATACGTGATGAGGAAGTGTATAAAACTCCGGCAGCCGGTGTGATAAGCTATGAGGTTACCGATGCTGACAGAGTGAAAAAGGGCACAACGGTATGCACCGTAAAAGATGAGGAAAGCCTTGAATTGATGGAAGAAAATCTTGATGCCATAAATGAAAGCATATTCAAAATGCAGCAGGAACGTGAGGATATATCCATTTACTCCGAGGATATAGCAAGAGCAAATGAGCAGATAAAGAACCTTGTTGATAATGCGGCGTTCAGCTTTGCAGGTGGCGATGTTTCATCATTATATGAGTTAAGGAGTAACGTCCAGAAGAAACTGGATAACAGAAATCAAATGCTCCTTACGGAGAATAAGGGTGCTCTTACAGAGCTTGTATCCCAAAGAGAAGCGGCTCAAAGTGAGATAGATAAAAATACAACAACCATAGCGGCAAATTCCGGTGGTGTTGTTTCCTACTATACCGATGGTTTGGAGGATACATATAAGGTTGACACAATGACCGATCTCACAAAGGAACAGACTCTTGAGGGTGACAAGAGTGAGTCCGGGTTCAAAAACTCCGTTAAGGAAAATGACTCCGTATTCAAGCTTGTTAAATCAAATATGTGGTATATAGCTGTTTATATGCCAAATGAGGAGATAACCGACTGGGAAGAGGGTGACCACGAAAACCTCTATGTAAAGGACAGTACAGGCGAGGACTTCACACTTGATGCGGTTGTGCAATCCCTTGAGGACAAGGGTGTTGAAAAGCTTGTTATAATGGAGATAACAAAGGATATGGAATCCTTTATGAACAACAGAAGTATTTCCTTTGAAACATCCATGCCAAAGACGGGTTATAAAGTGGCAAACAGCGCCATAGTTGAGGAAACCTCACTCCAAATTCCTGCCGATTACGTAGAAAACGAGAACACCGTTTATAAAGTGGAAAACGGCTCCGTAAGTAAGGTAGAGATAAACATAAGTGGCAGTGACACCGAGACAGGTGTGGTATATATCACACTTAACTTAAACGAGCTTAACGTGGGTGACGTACTACGGAAACCCGACGATGCCACAGCACAGTATACCATAAGCGATACAATGACAATAAAGGGTATATTTGTAATGAATTCCGGTATAGCCGAGTTTAAGAAGATAAACACAACAAACTCAATAAGTAATAGCACACATACAGTGCTTGATGTGTCACTTAATAATAA
>CAZUXS010000062.1:0-12405 GCA_964624605.1 uncultured Lachnospiraceae bacterium
CATAGTTAGGATGGTCGGCTGTTGTAGGTGGAGTACGAACACCAAAGCTTCGTACGTCAATCTCCGTAGCGCCGTCCACTACGTTATTCTTAAGCTTTCTCGGGAAGATAACTCTTGGGTTTGAACAAACAACACCGGGGCTATCCTCTATATGATCCCAGATAAGACAAGTTGAATCCGGAACAGCATTCATATTAAGGAATATGAGTGGCTCCTTTGGATGGATACAAGCCTTTTCTGTCTCGGGCTCTGTGCCGTACTGCTCGATATGGTTAACTCTTAAGAACCATGAATACTCTGCATCACACACAACAAGCTTCTTGCTGTCGTTTCGCAGTGATGGATGAGCAAGTGCCATATCATCGGTTACAGGCTTAAGTGTACAAGGTTCGGGGATGTTAAGGAAGATTTCCTCACCCGTAACAATGTTTGTTGAAAGAAGCATACGTCCGTCTGCGGCTCTGTGGAAAGGCTCGCACATTTCGGACTTACCGCCGCCTGATGCACCCTCGTGCATGATTGTAAGCTCCATTTCATAAGGAGTTACGCACTTAACAGCTGATGCATGGAGAGTTACCCAGCCTTCCTGCTCACCGATGTGGAGGAGGATAGAGTAAACACCCTTCTTAGCTGATGGACCCGGATAGAGGTTGTATGAGAATACTTCCTGCATATCGTAAAGTCTGTTGTGTACAACAACCTGCTTACCCTCATAATGTGTATGACGGAAAGGTGGTGCAACATAAATAACAGCCTTTGGCTTAAAGAAGTTAGGTACCTTGCTTGCAGGTATAAAGCCCTGCATCTCGGCAATAATAGCTGCAAAGAATGCGGCATTACCCGGTACAATGGCAAGTGAAGCATAACCAATCTTCATATCGGCATTACCTGAATAGAAAGGAAGCACAACAAGCTCATCCTGATTTGCAAGCCATTCGAAAGTTTCTTCTCTGATAGGCTCGAAATCCGTACCAAAACGCTCTTTGTGAGTTGGCTTATCTGTTGGAAGGTCGTCTGCGATAACCATTGAGTTAGGGTCACGTCTTCTCATCGTGATATCATCGAAGTTTGCAACGATACCGTTTTTACACTTAACGATGTATGCCTCACGCACAGTTTCACCGTTTACATCAAAATTTACATCATAGGTCTTTGCCTCAGGATCGCCACCCATTGCGAGTGTGAACAATTCAGCCTTACTCTCAGGGATAACAACCTTTGCCTTACCCTTTTTGAGAATATTCTGAATACGCTGAGGAAGTACCATCTTGTTAATTACAGAAGCTGCTGATGCAGTTTTATTCTCTGCCATAACATTTTTCCTCCTTAATTTATAAAAGTAAATTATTTACATCATCAACATTGTTACATAAGTATTGCCTATTTATTATAAGCTTTTCTTGAACCATAGTATAGATGTTATAATTTTTATATACTTAAAAACAGTTAAAAAAAATGGGCGTTGTCTGCTGTAAATCACACAAAAGCATTATTCGGAAATTCTGTCCCCGTACTAATATGCCAACATCCAATACACCCTCGTATTTTCTTAAAAACCATATATGTAAGCTCCGTGTGACTCAGGTTTAATAAAAACCAAAAAGCTTACAGATACAATGATACATCAAAACCCGCTCAATTGCAAGTGAAATATTGTTAAAAAATTATTATTTATGGAATTTTACTATAAAAATAACAAATTATATCGTGATTTAGGTGAAAATTAATACTATTACCTTACTTCACAATCAATTTTTATCCTTATATTCGGGTAAAGCACTCAATATAATTTTTTCCACCCTTGCAGGCAGCTCGGCTGTTTCTTCCTTTGTAAGCTCCGCCGTAATTATAGGCTTGTGGATATAAAGATTGACCTCGGCAGGTTTTATTTTGTTGCCGTTTGCCTCCATAATCTTGTATGTGCCGTCTATCGTGAGCGGCACAACAACAGCCTTTGACTTTGTGGCAAGCTTGAAACTGCCTGCCTTAAACTCGTGCACGGGGCCGCCCTTGCTTCTTGTACCCTCGGGGAACACAACCATATTTGTACCCTCTTTAAGCTGACGTATACCCTCTATTATTATCTTTGCAGATTGCTTCATATCACTTCTGTCCATAAAAAGACAGCGTATAATCTTCATCCAATTGCTGAGCATAGGTATTTTTGAAAGTTCCTTCTTCGCTATAAACCCTTTTGGACCGGGGATATATGAAATCAAAAGCGGTATATCCATATTGCTTTGATGATTTGATATATAGAGTATGCCCTTTTTCTCCTTTGGCAAATTTTCAAGTCCGTAAACGTTAATTTTTGAACCCGTATCGATTATTCTTTGCTTTGCCCAAGATGAAACGGAATTCCAACCCGCTTCTTCCTTTGAGTTATCACCCATGGCAACCGCCTTTTCGCATTTTTTCTGCAACGGCAGTCTCACCAAAAGCGAACATATAAATCTCATATAAAAAATTAAACTTCTCATACTTATTTTTCTCCTTAAAAAAGACTTTAATAAATTTTAATTTTATGATATAGTGTTATTATACAACGAAACCGTAAAAAAGAAAAGATTTTTTTGAAAGAGGTAAATATGAGCAAAACAAACGAAAGAGAGCTTGCACTTTACGCTCTCACGGATATATTCAATTTGCAGGCATACAACAACATAGTGCTTCGCAAATTGCTTAATGAGCACAGCGAAATGACAGCGGTGCAAAAGGCTTTTGTGACCGAGCTTGTAAACGGCACTCTGCGCAACGTAATAACAATAGACTATGTTATAGACAGTTTTTCCAAAACAAAAACAAAAAAGATGAAGCCGTTTATACTCAACAATCTGCGTGTGGGTGTGTATCAGCTTTTGTATACCGATAAAATTCCCGAAAGTGCCGCTTGCAACGAGGCTGTTAAGCTTGCCAAAAAGCATGGTTTTTCATCCCTTTCGGGCTTTGTGAACGGTGTACTGCGTAATATAGCACGAAACAAGGATAATATAACATTTCCCGATAAAAACAAAGATAAGGTGAAGTATCTTTCCGTAAAATATTCCTACTGTGAGGATATAATAAAATACTGGCTTGAAACTCTCCCCTTTGAAAAGGTTGAAAACCTCTGCATTTCGGGCAGCAGCGTGCCCTCCGTTTCAATTGCCGTGAACACAATCAAAACAACGGTTGAAAAGCTCAAAACGGATTTGGAAGCGGACGGAATGGAAGTGAGCTACGGTAAATTAAACAAAAACTCACTCACAATAAAAAAGACGAGTGACCTCACTCACTCAAAGGCATATATTGACGGTCTTTTCCACGTTATGGACGAAAGCTCCGCCCTTGCCGTGAATGTGCTTGACCCGACAGAAAATTCAAGTGTGCTTGACGTATGCGCCGCACCGGGCGGCAAAAGCCTTGCCTGTGCCTACAAAATGAACGGCAAAGGCAGTATAACATCCAGAGATTTGTACCCACACAAGTTGGAGCTCATATCCGCCACAGCCGAAAGACTCGGGATAGATATTCTCAAACCCGAGCAAGCGGATGCACTTGAAAACAGCGATGAGGAAAAATATGACTATGTAATAGTCGATGCCCCCTGTTCGGGGCTTGGGCTTGTGCGTAAAAAGCCCGATATAAAATACAACAAAACAAAGGACGATATAACCGCCCTTGCCAAAATACAGCGTGACATACTCACCGCCTCTCAAAAAAGCGTTAAAAAAGGCGGTTTTCTGCTGTATTCAACCTGTACGGTATCAGCTGAGGAAAACGAGAAAAACGCAAAATGGTTTGCCGAAAGCTTTGATTTTGAGCTTATCGATATTTCAACATATCTCCCCGAAAAATACAAGGACGAGGGCAAAGGCGGTATAGTGCAAATTTTGACGGGCACGGACGGTGCTGACGGATTTTTCATATCTAAATTCAGGAGGAAACAAAATGGATAAATCGGATTTACGCTCACTCACATCTGACAGGCTCAAAGATGTGATTGTATCTATGGGCGAAAAACCTTTCAGAGCAAAACAAATATTCACTTGGATTCATAAACATCAAGTGGAAAGCATAGACGAAATGACAAATATATCAAAGGCACTTCGAGAAAAGCTTGCCGAAAACTATCGCATAGCCGTTCCTCAGATAGTGCAAAAGCTTGAATCAAAGGAGGACGGCACAATAAAGTACCTCTTTGATATCGGCGGTGTTATTATAGAAAGCGTTTTAATGCGCTATTCCTACGGAAATGCGGTTTGCATATCATCACAGGCAGGTTGCCGCATGGGTTGCAGTTTTTGCGCCTCAACGGTTGACGGACTTGAAAGAAACTTGCTTGCGGGTGAAATGGCGGGACAGATATATAAAATACAGCGTGACATAGGCGAGAGAGTTTCAAGCGTTGTTATTATGGGCAGCGGAGAACCCCTTGATAACTACGATAACGTAATTGACTTTTTGAACATTATAAACGATAAGGACGGCAACGATTTGGGACAGCGCCACATAACCCTCTCCACCTGTGGCTTGGTGGATAAGGTAAATGCCTTGGCCGAGAAAAATCTTCAAATCACACTTGCCATATCACTCCACGCACCAAATGACGAAATAAGAAAGAGCATAATGCCCATAGCCAACAAATACCCCATAGCGGATGTTATAAATGCGGCAAAAAACTATGCCAACACCACAAAACGCCGTGTCACCTACGAATATGCAATGATAAACGGCGTAAATGACAGCGTTGAAAATGCAGGTGAGCTTTCCAAACGCTTAAGAGGCACAATGTGCCACGTAAACCTCATACCCGTGAACAGCGTAAAAGAAAACAACTATACCAGAAGCAGCGAAGAAAGCATAAAAACATTTGCGGGTATACTGGGCAGTTGCGGCATAGAAACAACGATAAGAAGAAAGCTCGGCAGCGATATAAACGCCGCTTGCGGACAATTGAGAAAGAGCTATAAAGAGCAATCCGATAAATCAACACCGTGATTGAAAATCATTTTTTATGAAACTGTAATCAAATAGTAATATACTTTTTAAAAGAAATAGGGTATAATAACTTTGTGTATATTTTTTTGTAAATTTTGGAGCTGTGTCACAGCTCCCGAATAGAGGTGTTAGAATGAAAGGCTTCGGACAGAGCGATATCGGAATAATGAGAGAAAGCAACCAAGATGCCATACTTGTTTCAAATGAAAAGGTGGGCTGTCTGCCCAATCTTTACATTGTTGCAGATGGTATGGGCGGACACAAGGCAGGTAATGTTGCCTCCGCATTATCCATAGCCGCTTTTGAACAGTACATATTAAATCCCGACTTATCCAACGGTGAACTGCTTGAAAATATGGTTTGCGCACTCAACTATGCAAACCGTTGTATTTTTGAACAAAGCAGGTCACATGAGGAATATTTCAATATGGGTACCACATTTATAGGTTGTACTGTGGAAAACAATTGCGCCTACATAGCGCACGTTGGTGATTCCAGATTATATCGCATATCCTGTGGCAGAATTACACAAATAACAAGTGACCATTCCTTTATCGCGGAGATGCTCAAGGCGGGCAGAATAACGCCCGAAGAGGCAGCCAATCACCCGAAAAGGAATTCTATAACAAGAGCCGTAGGCACGGATAAAACCGTTGAGGTGGATGGCATAATCTGCCCTCTTTATCCGGGCGACACCATAGTGATATGCAGTGACGGTCTTTACGGCATGGTGAGCAACGAGGACATACTCGCCCTTGCAACAAGTGAGGGCAAAACACTTGAAGAAAAAACAAGATCTCTTATTGACCTTGCCAATTCAAATGGCGGCACAGACAACATATCTGTGGTGCTTATTAACATTTAGGGAGGAACTGTAAATGACGCTTAAACCCGGTACACTAATCAATGACCGATATAAAATCATAGAGCAGATTGGTATTGGCGGTATGGCTGTTGTGTATAGGGCCGCTGACGAAAAGCTTGAAAGAGATGTAACCTTAAAGATACTTAAGCAGGAATATAACGGCGATGAGGACTTTATAAAGCGTTTCAACACAGAGGCAAGAGCAGCCGCAAAACTTACAAACACAAACATAGTGAGTGTTTATGACGTTGGCACAGACGGCAACGTAACTTATATAGTAATGGAATATGTAAACGGTTTCACGTTGAAAGAGCTTATACAACGGCGTGCACCCTTTGATGATGAGGTAGCACTCGGTATAGCAATACAGATTGCCTCCGGACTTGAACACGCACACAATCACGGCATTATTCACCGTGATGTTAAACCCGAGAACATACTCATAACAAAGGACGGCTCGGACGGAACAATAAAGGTAACGGATTTCGGTATTGCCAAGGCTGCAAATTCCAAAACAACATCCACAAACGCCATGGGTTCGGTGCATTATTTTTCACCGGAGCAGGCTAAAGGCGATGATGTTGACACCAGAACCGATATATATTCACTGGGTATTGTGCTTTATGAAATGATTACGGGCACAGTACCGTTTGACGGTGATTCCCCTGTTGCGCTTGCAATGAAGCATATCACGGAAGCTATGCCCGATGCAAGACTTATCAATCCCAAGGTTACCGACCGAACACTTGCTGTCATAGACAAGGCAACACAGAAGCTTGCCAGTGAAAGATATCAAACAATAGGCGAAATGCTTATCGACCTCAAAGCTGCGGCGGGTGCAAGCTATACCGAAAAAATGAAGGATGAAATGCAGCTTACTCAGGAGGAATTGGATCAGATTTCAAAGAAAACAGGAGATAAATACAAGGATTATGACAACGATGATTCCGATGTTTCAAAGCGAAACAAGGATAAATCTTCATCGGACGATATACCGCAAAACAAGATAAAAGAAAGAAATACGGTTATTGCGGCAATATTAACCGGTTTGCTCCTTGTTGTGCTCTTGACAGGCATAGGTGCATGGTTTATGCACAACCAAGATCAGAACACAATAAAAGTGCCCAACTTCATAGGTCTTGACGTAACTGCGGCTGAAAAGCTTGCCGAAAGCAAGGGCATAACGATAGAAGAAAACGAAGACTACAACGATGAATACGACAAGGACACCGTATTTTATCAGAGTGTGAGAAAAGGCAAGAGAATAGACAAAACGCAAACTATTGTGCTTAAAATCAGCAAGGGTAAAAATGTTATAGATATGCCTAGTCTTTTGGATCTTTCACTCAGCGAAGCTATTGAGGTTATAAAGTCAAGCGGTCTTATACTTGCGGATACGCAGTATGTGGCAAGTGACAAGGAAATAGGCACTGTTGTTTCACAGAGTATAAACGCAGGTGTTAAGGTTGCACCCGATACGGAAATCACAATAAGCGTAAGCGAAGGTAAGAGCACCAAGTCCATACCTGTACCGGATGTTGAGAATATGGAAGTTTCAAAGGCTAAAGAGCTTTTGGAGGACAACAACCTCATTGTCAACGTGGAAGAAAGTTTCAGTTCCACAATAGATAAGGGCAACGTAATATCACAGAGTATAGAAGGCGGCACGGAGGTAACCGAGGGTACGGAAATCCTACTTACCGTAAGCAAGGGTGTTGACCCCGAGGAAGAATCCGAGCTTGTTTCCATACAGGAGTCAAATGAGGAAAATGTAGGTAAGCACGTTGAATCCGAGGGTGAGGAAACAACTCTTGCACCCGTGACGGAAGCACAGCAGCAACAAAAAACACCGAAGTCTGTAAGCATATCCGTCAATCCGGATATAAACAGCTTTACCCCTAACGACAACGGCGAATACAACGTAAAGATTACCGCTAAGAATGCCGAGGGTGAGAAAACGGTGGTTGATAGAAATTATTCCGCAGGGGATTTCCCATTCTCCGTGAATGATACAATACTGGACAGCACCAATTACGAAATAACAATAAACGGACAGCACTACAATTCACAAAGTGCCGACAATTGATAATAATTGAAAATATGATTAAAGGACAAATTATAAAGGGTGTGGGCGGTATATACACCGTCTCCACCCACAACGGAAATTACTCTTGCACGGCAAGGGGAAAATTCAGGAAAGCAAGGTTGACCCCAACTGTGGGTGACTTTGTGCAAATAACTGTTTTGGATGAGGCGGAGAAAACCGCCTCTCTTGACAAAATAGAAAAGCGTGAAAATGAACTTTTACGCCCTCGTGTGGCGAACATACACTGTGCCGTTATCACATTTGCGGCTGCTTCGCCCGACCCAAGTCTTGACCTATTGGATAGGTTTCTGCTTCTTGCGGAGGCAAGGAAGATACCAAAGGTTGTAATATGCATAAACAAAAGCGAGCTTGGCAACGAGGAGAAGTTAAAAAACATAAAGGACATATATTCACCGCTCTACCCCATTATTTTCACATCAACGGTGCAAAACACGGGTATAGACGAGCTGCGAGCACAACTCGGCGAGGGTGTTGCCGTGCTTGCGGGGCCATCCGGTGTGGGGAAATCAAGCCTTATAAACAGGCTTGTGCCCGAAAGCAACAGGCAAACAGGCGAGATAAGCCGAAAAATAGAGCGTGGAAAGCACACCACAAGGCAGGTAGAGCTTCTGCAAACCGGAGAAAACACATATATTGTGGACTCCCCCGGCTTTACATCGCTTACTTCGGATTTTATCAAGTCCGATGAGTTGGTGCATTATTTCAAGGAGTTTGAACCGCATTTGGGGAAGTGCAGGTTTAACGATTGCGTGCATATAAACGAACCCGATTGTGCCATAAAGGAGAATGTGGGCAAGGATATAGCACCGGAGAGATACGAGAGATACAAGGGGATATACGAGGAGTTGAAGGGGAATGAGAGGTATTGAGGGCTTAAAGGCTTATTAAGACCTTGCCCCCTTTTTTCTATCGTAAAAAAGGGGGCAAACCCCTAAAAAATACTCTTGGGGAAATAGTGGGGCGTTGCCCCACACCCCACCCTCCTTTTGAAAAAGGAGGGGCGAAAACTTTTATGGGCGGCTTCGCCGCGGGGGAGTTATCGATTAAATTTTAAGGATAACATAAATTTTAATTTTTTTAGGAATTTTTAGTAATACATTATAGGAGGCAATTATGACTAAGCTTTCACCATCACTTCTTTCAGCCGATTTTACCAAGCTCGGCGAGGAAGTAAAGATACTTGAACAGAACAATGTACCGTACATACACGTGGATGTTATGGACGGTGTTTTTGTGCCTAACATTTCAATCGGTGTACCTGTTGTAAGCAGTTTACGAAAGGTAACGGACCTTGTTTTGGATGTGCACTTGATGATTGCAAGACCGGAGAGGTATATTGAGGCTTTTGCAAATGCGGGTTCCGATATTATAAACATACATTATGAGGCTACCGACGAGGTTGAAAAGACACTTAAGAGGATACGAGAGATAGGGAAGTCACCTGCGCTTACAATTAAGCCAAACACGAGTTATGAGGATGTGTTGGAGTATGCGGACCTTGTGGATATGTTCCTTGTGATGAGTGTGGAACCGGGCTTTGGTGGACAAAAGTTCATTGAAAAGACACTTAAGAATGTTGAGGGGCTTGCGGAGTACAAAGCAAAGAACTCACTTAACTATGATATTGAGATAGACGGTGGTGTGGGTGTTGATAATCTCACAAGACCACTTGATGCGGGTGCTAATGTTATTGTTGCAGGCTCTGCCATATTTGGCAAGGGGGATACTGTCGGTCAAATAAAGAAGTTCCACGAGATAATGGAGAAGTATTGATATGAGTATCGGAAAGGTGCTTGTTGTCGGCAGCGGAAATGTTGATACGGCGCAGTTGAAGAGCTATGCCGAGATGTCGGATTATATAATAGCCTGTGACGGGGGTATGGGGCATTGTAAAAACGCCGAGCTTATACCGAATGTCATAATAGGGGATTATGACTCCGTTAAGCCGGAGGACAAGGCGTACTTTGATGCACTTGATATAGAAAGCTACACCTACCCCACACACAAGGATATGACGGATTCCGAGATAGGCATTAACCTTGCGCTTGACAGGGGTGCTGATGGGATATATCTGATGGGTCTTAGCGGCACAAGGCTTGACCATACGATAGCTAATATACAGTTGCTTATGCTGCCGCTTAAAAAGGGTATTCCCGCCGTTATTATCGACAGGCATAATCAAATAAGGCTTACGAATAGTGAAATCGAGATAAGCGGCACAAAGTGGGATACAATATCTCTCCTCCCACTCACAAACGAGGTCTGCGGTATAACCACCGAAAACCTCGAGTATCCGCTCAATAACGCCGATATTAAACTCGGCTCATCACTGGGTGTAAGTAATGTTATGCTAAGCGATAAGGCAAGAATAAAGGTCGGCAGTGGTATATTGACAGTAATTAAAAGTAAGGATTAATTTTTTATTTTTTTATAATTTTATTGTTTACTTTTTCATAAAAATTGTGTATAATATAGTTGCAGGTAGAGATACGCTGTATACCTGTGATACCGAATTAACGTTTAAGCGATATGTAATATCGTCGGTCACGGGGACCACCTTTTGGTGGTCTTTTTTTGTAGGTGGTGGTAATTTTTGAATATTTACGTATACTCCGATGAATCCGGTGTGTTTGATAAAGAACACAACGAAATATTTGTTTTCGGTGGTGTTATATTGCTCGGCAACGAGGCAAAAGAAGAATGGTCACGAAGATATTCCAAAGTCGAAAAAACTTTAAGGAAAATAAAAGATGTTAATACTGACTTTGAATTGAAAGCAACCAATATAACAAATGGTGAAAAGGTCAAATTATTTCGTTCATTAAACAATTGTTATAAGTTTGGTGTGACTATATATCAAAATCAAATATTGAGCAATATTTTTAAAAGTAAAAAAGATAAACAACGATATTTGGATTATGCTTATAAAATTGCCGTCAAGCGTGCATTTGAATCTTTGATTGAACAAAATATAATTTCTTGCAATGATGTGGAAAATTTATATTTTTACGTTGATGAACATACTACCGCAACCAATGGAAGATATGAATTAAAAGAAGTTCTTGAGCAGGAATTTAAATTAGGTACATATAATCGGGAATACTCCAAATTTTTTCCGCCTATATTTCCGCAAATAAAAGCCGTAGATTTAACATATTGCAATTCAAAATCAAAACTTCTTATCAGAGCTGCCGATATTATTGCAAACCGTATATTTTATCTTGCAAAATATGACGCTGAAAAATTAAATACAATTTCAAAACTCAATATTATATTTTTACCATAATCAAAGCACTCATTTTTTACGGGTGCTTTTTTATTTGTGAAAAATTTTTCTTTACTTTAGTCTAATAATGTGTTACAGTATTAAATTGTAGACTAAAAAAACAAAATCTTATTCACAGGAGGTAATAAAAATATGAAAAAGATTTTAGGACTTATATCAGCAGCTTTGCTTATGGTGACGATGAGCGGTTGTGGTGCGGCAACAACGGGTGATAGTTCAGCAAGTGCTGATAATAATAGCAGTGCAAGTTCGGATGCACTTTGGTCAAAGGACAGCGGTAAAATCGTAATCGGTCTTGATGACGAATTCCCACCTATGGGATTCAGGGATGAAAACAACAACATAGTTGGTTTTGATATCGACCTTGCAAAGGCTTGTGCCGAAAAGATGGGCGTTGAAGCTGAGTTTCAGGTTATAGATTGGGACAGCAAGGAAATGGATTTGAGCACAGGCAAGATTGACCTTATCTGGAACGGTTTTACAATAACAGATGACAGACTCAACACAATGGAATTCACTAAGCCTTATCTTAACAACAAGCAGATTATACTTGTTAAAAACGGCAGTGATATAAAGACTAAGGCTGACCTTGAGGGTAAGAATGTCGGTGTGCAGACAGGTTCTTCCGCACTTGATGCAATTGCAGAGGATGAGATAAGCAACAAATTTGCTTCCATGCCAACTTATGATACAAATGTACTCGCTTTCAATGACCTTGAAATAGGAAGAGTTGATGCTGTTGTTGCTGATGAAATAGTTGCACGCTACTATCTTTCAACAAACGACAATGACTTCACCATACTTGATGAGGACTTTGGCGAGGAACAGTACGGTATTGCCGCAGCTAAGGGCAACACAGAGCTTATCACAGAGCTTCAAAACGCACTTGATGAGTGCAACGAGGACGGCACGGCAGAAGAAATTTCAACACAGTGGTTCGGTGAAAACATCATTGTTTCAAATGCCGAATAAATTTACGGAGGGATAATATGGAGGTTTTAAGCTGGATGCAGCAGATGCTTGAGGGCTGTAAAATCACTCTTGAGCTTTTTGCAATCACCATCGTAGCTTCAATACCGTTTGGACTTTTGCTCACATTTTTATATACGGGCAAAAACAAGGTAATAAACAAAGCAGTCGGTCTTTATGTACTGCTTATGAGAGGTA
>CAZUXS010000063.1:0-12342 GCA_964624605.1 uncultured Lachnospiraceae bacterium
GTTTTAAGACTTGCCTTTGATGTGTTAAGCTGATTTTCAATATCTGTTGTGTCTACGGTGAAAAGTACGGAACCCTTTTCAACATAGTCACCCACCTCATAATTTACCGTGGTTACCTTGCCGCTTACCTTTGCGGTAACATCAACCTCATCATTTGCAGCCATTGTACCTGTATAACGGTATTCATCCTTAACGGTTTCAACCTGCGGTGTTTCAAGCTCAACACTCGTCTGTGTGGATTGCTGCGCCATACCCGGCATACCACCGGGACCTCCCTGTCCGCCTTGACCACCCTTTCCGCAGGCGGAAAGCATTGCGATACAAACAATAATTCCGGCTATTTTACAAAACCTTTTCATAGTATCCTCCTTAATTTATTCAAGTTTGCCCCCGACTCAATTCACGGGTGGCTGTTGGGAGCTTTGCTCCAATAAATTTTTCACTGGCAACAGTATCGCATAATTAAATTAAAAATAAATGTGAGAAATATGAAAGTTTTATGAAAATGGTTTTACAAATAAAAATAAGAGCCCATTGCAAACGCAACAGACTCCCAAACCCCTTTTATACGGGCTTTTTCATTATTTTTCCAAATAACTTTTTTACCGATAAAAAGCTCATCGACATACCAACGGCAACACCGAAAAAGTTGTATTCTCTTATATCGGCAAAATTTATTTTATAATAAATAAGAAAGAATACAACCGAAAATACAAGCCAAAACACAAAATCCTCCGCTTGCACAAACCAAAAATCGTGTTTAATTATTTTTTTTAAAAATGCAAGCACCATATAAATACAACCTCCGACAAAACCCGTAATCACAGCAAGCACAAAAAGCCTTGTCTGTTCACCCATTGACAGTATCATCCGAACAACCTGCCCCAAATGCCGCTGCGAGTTGTTCCGTCGTTTTCGTATGTTATGCTGTCAATTCTGCCGTCTATATCCACATCACCCTTTTCGGTTGTCAAACGGCTGATATGCAAGCCCTCACCGCTTATAACCACAAGACCGCAATCCGTCATTGCCTCTATAAGCTGCTCATTAAAGCTTATTATATCCTGTACCCCCGTCATATAAATTTTCTCTCTTTTTTCCAGCCTGAAACTGTGTGTGCTACCATCTTCCGCCATATATACAACCTCCGGTGTGTTTGTATATATTATGCGTTATCAAAGACTTTTATACATAGCCGCAGCTTCGTCTTTTCTCACCGTTTCCTTTACGCTGAGCACCTGCACCCTAGTTGTGTTGCTGCCAAACTTTATTTCAATAACATCATTTTCCTTTATTTCAAGACCCGCCTTTGCAACCTTGCCGTTTACAAGCACTCTGCCCGCATCGCAAGCCTCATTTGCAACGGTTCTTCTCTTGATTATTCTGCTTACTTTTAAATACTTGTCCAATCTCATATTGTAACCCTCCGAAAAAAACGGGTGTGCCATTTGAGCACACCCGCAAAATCAACAACGATTATTAAGCATTAACAGCATCCTTTAAAGCCTTACCAGCCTTAAATCTTGGAGCCTTTGATGCAGCAATTTCAATCTTTTCCTTTGTTGCAGGATTGATACCCTGATGAGCTGCTCTTTCCTTAACATCAAATGTACCGAAACCAACAAGTCTGATGTCGCCACCCTTTACAAGCTCGTCCTGAACAACTGTGATGAATGCGTTTAAAGCCTTCTCTGCGTCAACCTTCTTAAGGCCTGCGTTCTCAGCGATAGCTGCCACTAAATCTGTCTTATTCATAATAAAAATCCTCCTTAAAACAAAAAAATATAATAAAGGGCTTTGCCCAAAAAAACATAAAATGATAGCTTTTAAACAGAGCATCTACCCTTGTATCTCAAAGCTTTCAAATCTATTTATAAACTTTTCCAACTCTTTTGTCAAGGCATATTCGGCATTTATTTTGTTATTTTCACAAAATTCGAGAACGCCCAACAAAATATTACCAACTATTTCCATTTTATTCTCAACAGTGCAGTTTTCCTCACACTGTAAGGCATTGAGACTATCCGTAAGCTTATCTTTATCGTTATTATTTTCATAATAACCGAATCTTGTTGCCTTGGATACGAGCTTCTGTCCACGCATTAGAGCGGGCATAGCCTTGGGCACAGCTTTAAGCACCTGCGTGTTATTTGTATACCCTTTTTCCTTCTTTTTTATACTTTCCCAGTTGTCGTTTACTTCCTTTGTTGTGTTTGCCTCAACCTCTCCGAAAATGTGAGGATGCCTCAAAAGCATCTTTTTTGATACTCCCGTCACAACATCATCAAATGTAAACTCATTTTGCTTTTTTGCAATCAAACTGTGGAACACAACCTGCAAAAGCACATCCCCCAGTTCCTCGCAAAGATTTTGGGTATCTTCCTTTTCAATTGCCTCGACCACTTCGTAGCTTTCTTCAAGAAGATACTTTTTAAGGCTGTCGTGAGTCTGCACCCTATCCCAAGGGCAACCATCCTCGGCTGTAAGCCTTTCCATTATATTAATAAAATCACTTAAATCATACTTTTCCATTCTAATACCTTTGGTTGATGTAACCGTCAATGAGTGACCTCTTTGTGCCCTCTTCAAGGCAAGCCTCCTCGGCAAGTCTTTTGAGAATAAGTTCATTTGCGGAATGTAGTATCATCCTGTTATCTTCAAGCACAATTTCAAACAGTTTTCCCCTCAGTTCCTTGCTCCTGACCTTTATTTTATAGGCACTGATGCCCTTAAAATCCAGCAATTCCAGCACCTTAAGAGTGGAATAATCCTTTTTGGAATAAAAGTAGTCACTTTTTTCACAGTACATCTTTTTCATTTCAAAATCTGAATAGCAACGTGAAGTCATTCTCGCTTCCTTTGCCATCGCATTGTAATATTGATAATTAAAAAGTCCCTTATCCACAGTATCTATCCTTTTGAAAGGCTTTATATCCAAGGCAAGCACAGCGGACATATTCTCCTCGAGATACTCCCTTTTTGTCATATCGCCCTTGATATATTGGTCTATCAAAGCTTGTCTGTAGTTAAAATATTTCTGCAAAGCATTCATAAAAACACCGCTTTCGTTTTACTTGCAAAGCATACCTCTTGCAACGGCTTCAGCCGTTTCCTCATCCGTTAAATTCTTTAAAAGTTCAAGTGAAAAAGCCATTGCTGTTGCAGGGCCTTTTGATGTGATAAGATTTCCGTCCTTAACAACCTCGTCACTTGAAAACTTCGCACCCGTAAGCTCACCCTCAAAGCCGGGATAGCAGGTTGCTTTTCTGCCCTCCAAAACGCCGAATTTGCCGAGTGCACTCGGTGCTGCACAGATTGCGGCAACATAACGACTTCCGTCATTTATAAAACGTTCCGCTATCTTTTTAACACCGTTGTGTGTTTTTATGTTATTTGTGCCGCCGAGACCGCCCGGGCATACTATCATTTTGACGTTGTTAAAATTTACTTCATCAAAAAGCTCATCGGCAGTAAGCACGATGTTGTGTGCGCCGTGAACCTCTTTTCTGCCCATGAGTGATACACCCACAGCATTTACCTCGCCCCTTCTTAAAACGTCGATAATTGTGAGTGCCTCAACCTCTTCACATCCATCGGCAAGAAAAACTACGGTTTTGTTCATTTTTATCTCCCATTTCTTCAAAAATGGTGTATACTGTAACTATACACTATTTTATATCATTTATGTATTAATTATATACCAAAACAACACAATATTCAAGGGGGTTACAATATGAGTAACGAAAAAATTTATGAAATTGAAAGAAAATTTCTTGTAAAAACACTCCCCGACCTTAACGGAGCTGAGTGTCACCGCATTTCGCAGGGCTATATTTCCACAAATCCCACCATCAGAATAAGACAGTGGGACGACAGCTATATACTGACGGTAAAAGGCGGCGGCGGTCTTAAGCGTGTGGAATATGAATTGGAACTCAGTGAAGAGCAATATAACAATCTTTCCGAAAAAGTCGAAAACAACATTATAATCAAAAAGCGCTATATTATCCCTCTTTGCGATAATCTCAAAGCTGAGCTTGACATATACGACGGCTATTTAAGTGGTTTTAAAAATGTTGAAGTGGAGTTTGACAGTGTTGAAAAGGCTGTGCTTTTCAACCCACCCGAGTGGTTTGGCAAGGAGATAACTCAGGACAGGCGATATTCCAACGGTTCACTTTCCAAAAACGGCATACCAAACGACTATAACCCCGAAGATATTTAAAAAGGTTAAAACAAAAAATGGTATAATTTACCATTTTTGCTAATTTTTTAAAATTTTCTCTTGATTTTTTGACTAAGGTGTATTATAATATTGTTAATTGGTAATATTTACCATTTATTACAATTTTAAACATCATAAAGGAGCATTAGCAATGAGTAAAGAGAAAATTAAAATTTTGGTTGCAGATGATAACAAGGACTTTTGTGATTGCCTTTGCAATTACATAAATATGCAAAGCGATATGGAAGTCACTCAAACAGCTTATGACGGAAACGAAGCATTCAAAAAGATAATGGAAACAAAACCCGATGTTGCTCTTCTGGACGGAATTATGCCAAAGCTTGACGGAATAGGCGTTTTGGAAAAACTTCAGGCGGCAAACAACACATCCTCCATGTGCATTATGCTCACGGCAATAACGGGAGAGCAAATCACACAAAAAGCTTTCAGTTTGGGAGCTAAATACTACATTGCAAAGCCGTTTGATATGGAGCTTTTGGTTTCCAGAATACGTCAACTCAACACACCCGTCACAACAAAATCCCTAGGCACATCTCTCTGCCTCAGCAACCATTCCGAGGTGGATTTGGAAGCAAGGGTAACAAATATACTCCACGAAATAGGCGTACCCGCACACATAAGAGGCTATCACTATATGCGTGAAGCAATAATTATGGCTATTGCGGATATAGACGTTTTAAACTACATCACAAAAGAACTCTATCCATCTATAGCGAAAAAATGCAACACAACACCGAGCCGTGTCGAAAGAGCCATAAGACACGCCATTGAGGTTGCTTGGAGCAGAGGAAAGGTGGATGCAATAGATTCTATTTTCGGCTACACCGTGAATAATCACAAAGGAAAGCCCACAAATTCCGAGTTTATAGCACTCATAGCAGACAGATTAAGGCTTGAATTGAAAGCCGGTTGAAAAATCCAAACAGCCGCTGAACCCTTTGATTTTGGCTTCGGCGGCTGTTCATACATACTATTGTCACTATGCCGAATATAAGTATTTTCATTTAAATTTTTTTCATTACAGACAGAAACATATCCTTAACCAATCCGATATTTATTTTTTTATCTTTCTTTTTTCCCTTGTAAATTTTTATGCAATATGATATAATAAGATTACTATGTACTATCGTTTTTAGGAAATAAAGAGGTTTTGTATGCAGATATTACAAACAATTGAAACAAACAGCGAAGCTGAAACACTGGAATTTGGCAGGAAACTTGGGCAAAATGCCACAGCGGGAGATATATTTTGCCTGAACGGAGATTTAGGTGTCGGCAAGACGGTTTTTACAAAGGGGTTTGCGCTTGGACTTGGCATTGACGAACACATTACAAGCCCCACATTCACAATCGTGAATCAATATGACGGCAAACTGCCCTTTTATCATTTTGACGTTTACAGAATAGCCGACCCGGATGAAATGTACAACATAGGCTATGAGGAGTATTTTTTCGGCGAGGGTGTATGCCTTATCGAATGGGCGGAACTTATTGACGATTTAATACCCGAAGATGCCTTGCAAATTACGATAGAAAAGAATCTTGAAAAGGGTCTTGATTACAGGAAAATCACAGTGGCAAAGCAATAGCCACAACAAACGGTTTAAAGGAACGATTATAATGAAGATTTTAGCACTTGACACAACAGGGCTTGTTGCGAGCGTTGCCCTCGTTGATGATGAAAAAACAATTGCGGAGTTTACCACAAACTACAAAAAAACACATTCACAGACCATAATGCCTATGTTGGAGCAGCTCAAAGATATGGTGGAGCTTGACCTTAACGACATAGACTACATTGCCTGTGCCTGCGGTCCCGGTTCATTCACAGGGCTTAGAATAGGTGCGGCAACAGCTAAGGGACTTGCACACGCACTGGATAAAAAAATAATACCTGTGCCGACACTTGATGCCCTTGCATACAATATGTGTGCTTGTGACGGGCTTGTTGTGCCCATTATGGATGCAAGAAGGAATCAGGTATACACGGCAGTATACAAAGAAAATGCGGCAACAGGCTCACAGGAAAGAGTGAGTGACTATGTTGCCGATGACATAAACAACGTGCTTAATACTGTTTCACAGTACGACAGAAACGCGTATTTTTTAGGTGACGGCGTGCCCGTATTTAAAGATGCCATACTTTCATATTCAGCGGGATTCAGGCTTGCCCCACCCTGTTGCAATATGCAAAGAGCCGCTGTTGTTGCGGCTGTTGCAATGAAAAGAACTCACACCGCCGTTGACTGCAACGATTTTGAGATAATTTATTTGCGCAAATCACAGGCTGAGCGTGAAAGAGAAGAAAGAAATTTATCGGAGAGCAATAATGCAAATTGTTAATATGGAAAGCAAACACCTCGACGGTGTTGTAAAAATAGAAAAAGAATGTTTTGCTATACCTTGGTCAAAAAAATCATTTGAGGGAGAACTCAAAAACAAAATGGCTATATATTTCATTGCCGTTGAGGGCGATGAAGTTCTCGGCTATCTCGGTATGTGGCACGTTGTGAACGAAGGACACATCACAAATGTTGCCGTGGCAAAACAACACAGAGGAAAACACATAGCTTCCGCACTTTTGGAGGCGGCAATACAAAAGGCAATCGAGCTTGAAATGCTGGGTATGACTTTGGAAGTGCGTAAAAGCAACGATGTGGCACTTTCGCTTTATAAAAAATACGGCTTCAAACTTGAAGGTATAAGAAAGGAATATTATGAGGATAACAGAGAGGATGCCCTCATAATGTGGAGGTATTTTATTCCCGAGGAAGAAGTGACTGTTGCGGGAACAGAGGGGAGGTATTCATATTGATTAAAGAATTGGATTATACACAACTTAAGATGAATACTGTCATAGATAACGTTGACATAAATTCCATAGATATTGATGCCATAGCACCATCCGATGATATTGTCGGTCAGGTTAAGGGTGCGGATGCGCTCAAATTCGGTTTGAGTGTTAAAAGCAAGGGCTACAACATATATATTTCCGGTCTTCCGGGCAGCGGAAAAACAACTTTTGCGCAGAAATTTGCCGAGGAAGCAGCCGCAAACGAGCCTGTTCCGCCCGATATGTGTTATGTGCACAACTTTAAAAATCCCAAAGAGCCTATTTTGCTCACAATGGAAGCAGGCAAAGGAAAGCTTTTTCACGATGATATGGAAGAAGTTATAGGCATACTTTCAAACGAGTTGCCGAAGCGTTTTAACGACAGAGCCTACGAGGACGAAAAAAACGGTAAACTCAGAGAGGCTCAAAAGAAAAAAGATGAGATAATAAAAAAGCTTACGGCAGATGCCAAGGAATATGATTTTTCAATAAAAATGAGTCCCAACGGCATATATTTTCTGCCCATAGTTGATGGTGAAACAATTGACGAGGAATCATTTGACGAGCTTTCCGAGGAAACAAAGGATGCCATTTCATCCGTATCCGATGAGGTGCAGGAGCTTTGTGCCGCAGCTATGAAGCTTTTGAAAGATATAGATAAAAAGTCAAAAGAAGTATTGGATGCAATGGATTATAACCTTGCACTTTTCACCGTAGGGCATTATTTTATGCCGTTGCAGGAAAAATACAGCAACAACAAAGCTGTCAGCGAATATCTTTCTCTTGCAAAGGAAAGCATAATTTCAACTCCCGATGACTTTCTTTTTGATGAAACACCCGAGGGTGATGACCCTCTTTCAATGGTTATGCCGTGGATGGTTAAAAAGCCGACCGACGACAGCCTTATAAAATATCGTGTAAATTTGATTGTGGATAACAGCAATCTCAAAGCCGCTCCCGTTATCCCCTGCTTTAATCCGACCTACACAAACCTTGTTGGTGAAGTGGAGTACGACAACGAAAACGGCAACTTTGTGACCGATTTTACGAAAATAAAACCGGGTTTATTCCACAAGGCAAACGGCGGATATATAATACTGCAAATGCATGATTTACTCAATAACTTCTATGCTTGGGAAACATTGAGACGTGTGCTCAAAACAGGCGAGCTTGTTATTGAACCAATAAAGGAATATCAATTCGGTAATATATCCGTTTCCGGTATACAGCCGCAAAGTGCAAATGTAAATTTCAAGGTGATATTGATAGGCAGCAACTATCATTACGAGCTTTTGAACGAGTTTGACGATGAATTTTCAAAGCTTTTCAAGGTAAGCTCCGTATTTGATTACGAAATGCCAAACACACTTGATAACATAAAGGCAACAGCCGCATTTTTGAAAGAATACGCAAAAAAGAAGGAGGTTCTCCCCTTTGATGCAAGTGCGGCAACGATACTGACGGAATATTCTTCACGCAGTGCCGAAAATCAGCAAAAGCTCACAACAAGAATAAGCCTTATAAAGGATATGCTTGTTGAAGCAAATACTCTGGCAAAAGCCGACGGCAAAGACAAAATAACGGGTGATTACGTTAAAAAAGCCATTGAATACAGCGAAAACAGAGTGAATATATATCAGCAAAAATATCTTTCCATGATTAATGAGGGAGAGATTATGATAGATACTGATGGCAGTGAAGTCGGTCAGATAAACGGACTTTGCGTTATGGATACGGGCAAGCATACATTCGGTATGCCCACAAGAATAACCGCAAGCAGCTATATGGGAAAAGCAGGTATCGTAAACATAGAAAAAGAGGCCGAGATGAGCGGTGCTATACACGATAAGGGTATTCAAGTGCTGACGGGTTATTTCGGCACAAAGTATGCTCAAAACTTTGCTTTGAGTTTCAGCAGCAGAATATGTTTTGAACAGAGCTACAACGGTGTTGACGGTGACAGTGCCTCCAGTACGGAAACTTATGCACTCATTTCATCACTGAGCGGTATTCCCATAAAGCAAAATCTTGCGGTAACGGGCAGTATGAACCAAAAAGGCAAAATACAGCCTATAGGCGGCGTAAGCTATAAAATTGAGGGCTTCTTTGAAGTCTGCAAAGCAAGAGGTTTGAACGGAAAGCAAGGAGTTATAATACCAAAGCAAAACGAAAAAGACCTCACACTTAAAGACGAAGTGATTGAAGCTGTTAAAAACGGCAAATTCCATATCTATTCAATAACCGATATCGATGACGGTATTGAACTTTTGATGGGTAAAAAAGCCGGAGAAATAAATACAAAAGGTAACTATCCTCGTGGAAGCGTTCATTACGCTGTAATGAAGAAGCTAAAAAAATATAATGAGATAGCAAATTCCACCAACTAAAAGGAGATGGAGCATTAAATGTATACTAATTTTGCAACTTTGGATAAATATCTTAATATCGTGACGGGAAGTCCGGATTTTTTTCGATTTGTGGGTGCCACAAACCATGCTTCTCTTCTTAAAATGGTTCATGAAAATGACTTACAGTCCGTTAAAGATGCTGTGTACTCACTTACGGATGACGAAGTCAAAACACTTGTGATTATGATGCAAAACCACGAAGGTAAGTATGTGTGGGTATACATAAGGCTCAAATATTTAAAGAATAATACAAAAGAAGAAGAAAAGATGATTGAATTTGAGATGCTTGAAATAGAAAAGACATATTCGCATCTCGTAGACGATGATGTGCGTTTGCAGGGACTGAGAAATATACTCAGCTACTACCGCAATCTTATTTTCGAGTATAATCCCGAAACTTCCGATATAATTTTTTACTATGTTGAGACAAACCTTAAGCACGTTGTATACAAGGGAAATATAGACACAATTGCTCGTGATTTTATATCCGGCGGACTTATACAATGCGACTATGTTGCAACCTTCCGTGATTTGATAAGAGATATAAAGGGCTGTGCCTCCAAGTTTACTTACAACATTCTTAACTCCCTTTCCTCTTGCGGAAAAAAGAGTGTTATGGATATTGTGACGGGCTGCACCGTATTTTGCAACAACAAGCCAACACTTGTTATGGGTACGTTTGCAAGCGAATCCAACAGATTCAATTCCGGTATGGAAAGCACGCACTATGAAAAAGAGCCTATGACGGGTCTTTTAAACAAGCCGTCAATAATACAGTATGCCAAGGATAAAATAAACACCAGAACAGATGAAAACATCGTTATTGCAATCGTTGATATGGATAACTTCAAAAACGTCAACGATAACCTCGGTCACTCTTTCGGCGATACCGTAATCATAAGATTTTCCGAAATACTCACCTCAGTTGTGGGTGATAACGGTGCCGTGGGACGTTTCGGCGGTGATGAGTTTTTGATTGTGTTCGACAATATTCCAACCGCTATTGAAAAAAGAAACTTCCTGCGTTCAATACGAACAAATGTGGAAGCCGAATTTAAAAACCTCGGTGATGATGTAAGCGTTACCTGTTCAATAGGCTGCGTATGTTGCCCAAGTGACGGTAACGAATACGAAACCCTTTTCACTCTTGCGGATAAATGCCTTTATCTTGCAAAAGAGTTCGGCAAAAACAGATATATTATATTGGACGAACGTACTCAGAAAAACATAAATGCGGATGTTTCCGTAGGCCTTGAAAGAAGTAACCGTGTTACCGATAACATTGACTTTATTTATGAAATAAACAATATGCTTTTCACAGGCGGCAAGGATGCAATACCTGCGGTGCTTGAAAACGTAAATGAAAAATTCGGACTTTCAAGCTCCAAGATTTTCTTCGGTGATGATATGAAGCTCATTTACAGCTGCGGAAATCTCCCGAACCAAAACACTACCGCAAACTATGTTTTCGATGAAAACTACGAAAAATATTTTGCAAAGAATAACCTTAACGTGCTGGAAAAAATCGATATACTTCAGATGTATTCACCCGAAGCATACGAAAAACTCAGCAGACAAAATATAATGTCCGTTATACAGTGCCTCATAAGGGATGAAACCGATAACAATAAAATTGTAGGACTTATATCATTTGAACTTCTGCCACCCGGACGTTGCTGGCATGAAACCGATATAAACAGCCTCGCGGTGTTCGGACAACTGATGTCTCAAATTCTTGTGCGTAATAAAAATATATAAAATTTACTGTAAACCAAATTAAAAGCCTAATCAATCCAAATAAACGTGATTGATTAGGCTTTTTTTAGTAAGACGAACTACATCAGGAACAAAGGGGACGGTTTTCATATAAAAATTAACTGCTTAAATGAAAAATGTGCATTAATAAATTTCTGGAATGTTATCATTTTTTAGGTGATTATTTATCAGCGTTTTTCTCCTCATCCTAGAATGTCGCTTACCTCATCACACCATAAAACGGGTGGGTGCAGGGGCACCCGCCACCGTACTACGATGAGTTACCGTGCTTATTGCCCCTGCCCGTTAGGGGTTTGGGGCGAATTCGGAACGCCCCAATGTTTTTGGTTCTTTTTTCCTAAAAAAGAACAATCTTGGCTCTTTGTGTTTTTTACATAGAGGTGCATGGAGGTGAGATGCCAATGACATATTATGAATTTGCTTTTGCATTAGTCATACTTATGCTCATCCTCATTGAGGTAAAAAAATAACCGCCCGTAGACTCTAGCAAAGACTAGGCGATTATTTTTCATAACTGTAAAATAAGAGCTAAAAACTTTAGCAGGGACAACCGTAAGGGAGTCCCTCTTGTTGTTTTTATATTAACATATTTTTATCATTTTGTCAACCTGTATTTATCCCGTAACATAATTACTCAGCACATTCATAGCTATATTAAAGAATATAAGCACGGAGCAGGTATCAACAATTGTTGTGATGAGCGGTGATGCCATAAGTGCGGGGTCAAGACCTATCCTATCGGCAAGCATAGGCAACACACTGCCTATAAGTTTTGCAAGCATAACAACACAAACAAGTGTCACACCAACAACGAAAGCAAGCAAAAGTGCAGGCACAGATTCATGTTGATACATAATATAAATTCTGACGCTGTTTACAAGCGCAAGCACAACACCAACAATAAAACTTATCCTTATTTCCTTAAATATAACTTTGAATATATCCTTAAACTTTATATCCTCCAGTGCAAGTCCACGAATTATAAGTGTGGAGCTTTGAGAACCGCAGTTTCCGCCCGTATCCATAAGCATAGGTATAAAGGCAACCAAAATAGGCACTGCCGCAAAGGCATTTTCATA
>CAZUXS010000064.1:0-12137 GCA_964624605.1 uncultured Lachnospiraceae bacterium
ATATTGAAGGTTTGTAAAAAAGTCCGTATTATAACGGGCTTTTTTCTTTTCTTTTTTGCTTTTTTGTGGTATAATTACAGTGGTTTGTTATGTAGAGCGGACGGAGGTTATTTAATGGTAATCAGGAAATCGGAAAAATGTGATTTTGAGAGGATATGGGAGGTATATTCTCATGCGAGGGAGTTTATGAAAAAAAGCGGAAATCCGTCACAGTGGGGTGATAACAGACCAAGCAGGGCAACTGTTGAAAGTGATATTGAAAACGGTGTAAGTTACGTGATTGAAAATTGCGGTGAAATATGCGGAGTTTTCGCTTTTATTATAGGTGAAGAACCGACTTACAGGCATATTGAAAACGGTTGTTGGCTGAATGATGAGGCTTACGGCACAATACATAGGCTTGCGGGTAACGGCAAAGCTAGGGGTGTATTTTCCGTATGTTTGAATTTTTGCGAAAACTTAATTGATAATATAAAGGCAGATACGCATACCGATAATTTGATTATGCAACATTTGCTTGAAAAATTCGATTATGTGAAATGCGGCACAATTTACGTTGATGACGGAAGTGCAAGAATTGCATATCAAAAGATTAGGTAACAAGAGAGGTGTAATATGTATTTAAAGAGGTTGGAGTTGCAGGGGTTCAAGTCTTTTCCGGACAAGATAAAACTTGAATTTAACAAAGGAATAACGGCGGTTGTAGGCCCTAACGGCAGCGGCAAGAGCAATATTGCCGATGCTGTGCGGTGGGTGCTTGGCGAAAAGAGTGCAAAAAGTTTGCGTGGCACGAAGATGGAGGATGTAATTTTCAACGGCACGGCAAACAGAAAACCACTCGGTTTTGCCGAGGTTTCCATGATTATGGATAACACCGACAGGGCGCTCAATTTGGATTACAGTGAGGTTACCGTAACAAGGCGAGTTTATCGTTCGGGCGAGGGCGATTACCTCATAAACGGCACAAAGTGCAGGGCAAAAGACATTCTGGAGCTTTTTATGGATACGGGTGTCGGCAAGGAGGGTTATTCCATCATCGGACAGGGTAGAATTGATGAAATTCTTTCCACAAAATCCGAGGACAGACGTATGCTTTTTGAGGAAGCCGCAGGCATTGTGAAATACAGAACCAAGAGCGAGGAAGCTTCACGTAAGCTTGAAAAGGAAAAGGAAAACCTTGTGAGAGTAAACGATATCATTTCGGAGCTTGAAACACAGGTAGGTCCTTTGAAACTGCAAGCCGAAAAAGCTAAAAAAGCCATTGTAATTACCGATAGGCTTAAGCTTGTGAGAGTGAATTTGTTCATAAACGATGCGGAAAAATACGAGCAGGAACTTAAAGAACTTTCAAACAACATCTCAAAGCTTGATGAGGACATTTCAAGGGAAGAAAAGTCGGAGTCGGCTTTGGAGGGCAAAAAGCAGGTTATGAAAGAAAGACTTGCACAAATTGAGAGTGAAATTGAAAATTGCGGCGAGTTGCTTGCTGAAAAGCGTTCACAATCCGAGCAGAAAGAAAATGATATAAGGCTTTACAAGCAGCAGATTGAAAACTTTCAAAACAATATAAACAGAATTGAAAACGAGCAGAACGGTATTGAAGAAAACATAGAAGAAAACAATAACCGCATTACGATACATAAATCCGAAATTTCCGCAAAAAATATTGAGCTTTCATCAAAGAAAAATATATATGCGGAAAAATCCGAAGCACTTAAGGCACTCAATGAAAAAATAAGTCTTACAGAAGCAAGGTTTAATGAATTTAACACCGAAATAATAAGTAAGATGAATGCTTCAACGGATGTTAAAAGTGTAATCGACAGAAATAATGCACTTTTGGAGCAGTATAAAAGCCGTTTCACACAGGTGAACGATGATATAAGCATTGTATACAGCAGGCTTGATGAAAATACTGCGGCTATGGACGTGCAGAAAAAACGTCTTGCCGACATTGAAAACGATATCGAAAATGTAAAAAAAGAAATTGCCGATATAGGTGTTAAAAAATCGGAATTTGTGAAGAAACAGGAAGAATCCGACAAAAGGCAGATAGCCGTCACAAGGACTATAAGCGAAAAAAATTCACGCTACAAAATTCTTTCCGAACTTGAAAAAAGTTACGAGGGATATTACGGCGGTGTTAAGGCGGTGCTTAGCCAGAGAGATAAGAAAAATCCCGATTTCAAGGGGATTTGCGGTGCTGTCGGCGAAGCTGTGAGTATGGATAAAAAATACGAAACGGCAATCGAAATTGCCCTCGGGTCTGCTGTGCAAAACATTATTGCACGCACAGAGGAGGACGTAAAAAAAGCTATAGCTTACCTTAAAAAGACACATTCGGGACGTGCAACATTCTTGCCCATGAATGCGATAAAGGGCAGAGATATTGCCGAAAGGGACAGTATTTTAAGGGAAAACGGCGTAGTCGGCATTGCAAAGGAAATTGTGAGATATTCCAAGGAATACGAAGCGATTGTATCCAATCTTTTGGGCAGGGTTATTGTGGTTGATAACATCGATAACGGTACCTTGCTTGCAAGAAAGCTCAAATATGCCTACAAAATAGTTACGCTTGAGGGTGATTTGTTCAATGCGGGCGGTTCTATGACAGGTGGTTCAATAAGCAAAAAATCAGCGGGTATATTTTCAAGAGGCAGGGAGATAATTGACCTTAAGGAAACTCTCAAAGAGCTTTACGAAGAACAAATGAAGCTCAACGAAACCGCTGAGAAAATAAAGCAGATGAATATAAGTCTTGATTATGAGCTGGATGAAATGGGCAAAAAAAGCCGCCGTTTGGAAATTGAAAAAACACAGGCGGAGGGCGAAATCATCCGTTTCAACTCATTGACGGAGGATATCAAGAGCAGAATTACAGCCTTTGATGCCGAAAAGGGCGAGCTTAGCGCAAAGATAACCGAGACGGAAGAAATAGTCAGAGTTAATACAACAAGTCTTAACTCAATAAATGCCGAAATTGCAAAAATAAATGCCGAACTGGAAGAATTTAAGGATATAAGGCAATCCGACAGGGAGGAAATGGAGGAACTCAGAAAAGAGGTTTCCACTCTCAGAGTTGAATTGAACCAGTTTGAAAACGATATTTACAGCATTACGGGCAATATAAAAAGGCTTGAAAGCGATATTGAAAATCTTAAACAAAAAATAAAAGACAATGTTTCATTGATTGATGAATACAGGGCAAAAATCGAAAAGCTTACGGCGGATAACGATGAACTGCGAAATCTTGCCGATGCTTTAAAGAAAGAATACGACGATATTGTAAACCGTCAAAAGAGCCTTGCCGAGGATAAAAACAATATAAATAAGGATATTGTTGCACTGGAAGTGGATATCAAGGCTAATATGGAAACAAGGGCGGCACTTGAAAGAGAGAAAAACCGTCTTGAACTCAAAAAGGAAAATACCGATGCAAAATGCCGTACACTCTACGACAATATGTGGGAAGAATATGAGATAACCTACGTAAGTGCCAAGGAGTTTGAAAAAATAGATGCAACCACGGCTGATATGCAGAAAGAGGAAAGGCAGCTTCGAGGTGATTTGAGAGCACTCGGTGCCGTGAATATGAATGCCGTTGAGGAATACAAAAACGTAAGCGAGCGTTACGAGTTTATGAAGAAAAATCGTGATGATATCGTGGAAACGGAAAAGAAACTCATTGAAATCATCGATAGACTTGAGGGACTTATGAAAACGCAGTTTGCCGAGCAGTTTGGCATAATTCAGCAAAATTTTTCACAGGTTTTCAAGGAGATGTTTGGCGGCGGCACTGCACAACTTAAGCTTGCGGATACGAGTGACGTGCTCAATTCGGGAATTGATATTATAGTTCAGCCACCCGGAAAAGCGGTTCAAAATATGATGCTTTTAAGTGGTGGTGAAAAGGCGCTCACGGCTATGGCTTTGCTTTTTGCCATACTCAAAATGAAGCCGTCACCTTTCTGTATACTGGATGAAATCGAGGCGGCGCTTGATGATGCAAACGTAAACCGCTATGCGGATTATTTGGATAATTTCACCGAATCTACGCAGTTTGTTGTAATCACTCACCGTAAGGGCACTATGGAGGCGGCTGATATACTCTATGGTGTAACTATGCAGGAACAGGGTGTAAGTAAGCTTGTTTCGGTCAAATTTGATGAAAATAAAAAAGAGATACCGGAGGAATACTAAATGGGATTATTTGATTGGTTGAAAAAAAATAACAATAACGAAAATGTTGAAAACACGGAAGTAAGCGAAAGCGTTGAAACAACGCAAAGCGCCGAAAACGAAGAAGCGGAAACTGTGACGGAAAATACCGAAACCGAAGAAGCAACCGAGGAAACAAGTGTAGAGGAAACACCGATTGCCGAAGAGGTTGAAAGTGTTATTGAAGAAACGACACAGGAAACAGAAGAGGTTGAAGAACCCGAACCTATTTTCAAGGACACCGAAAAAGAGGAAGAAAAGCCTAAAATCGGATTCTTTGCCAAGATAAAGCAGGGACTTACAAAAACAAGAGAGAACATTCTCTCGGGTGTTGAAGAAGTTTTGAAGAGCTTTAAAACAATTGACGAGGATATGTTTGAGGAGCTTGAAGAAGCACTTGTTATGGCTGATATCGGTATGGAAACTTCAATGCAGATTATTGAAAAACTGCGTGAAAAAATAAAAGCCGAAAAGATAAAGGATGCCGAGCTTGTGAAGCCGGCACTCATCGAGGTAATAAGCGATATGCTTAAAAGCGAAGATGACGAGCTTAAAATCACACCTCCGACCGTTATTCTTGTTATCGGCGTAAACGGCGTTGGTAAGACAACAACAATAGGTAAGCTTGCGCACAACTTCACATCACAGGGAAGAAGCGTTATGCTTGCGGCGGCTGATACTTTCCGTGCGGCGGCGATAGACCAGCTTGAAATTTGGGGCGAAAGAAACAACGTGCCAGTGATAAAGCATCAGGAAAATTCCGACCCCGGTGCGGTTGTGTTTGATGCGGTTAAGGCGGCAAAGGCAAGAGGGATTGATGTGCTTATCTGCGACACGGCAGGCAGACTCCACAACAAGAAAAATCTTATGGACGAGCTTAAGAAGATATCAAAGATAATCGGAAGAGAATACAGTGAGGCACAGGTTGAAACACTTCTTGTTCTCGATTCCACAACGGGACAAAATGCCGTTCAGCAGGCTAAGCTTTTCAATGAAGCTGCCGATATAACGGGCATTGTGCTCACAAAGCTTGACGGCACGGCAAAGGGCGGTATCGTAATCGCAATAAAGAATGAACTTAACATACCTGTGAGATACATAGGTGTGGGCGAGGGAATAGACGATTTGCAACCGTTTGATTCAATGGCATTTTCAAGTGCTATTTTCGGTGAGGAATAAAAGCTGTGCTCATATCTGACAAACTGATATTTTAAAAATAAAATTTACACCGCCAATCGTATCAATAAAATACAATTGGCGGTGTTTTTTTGTTAGCTTGTTAAGTAATATTGAATTTTCAAATTAAGCTTTCATTGGCTTAAAATTATTATTCGACTTTGAACTTATAATTTGTATCCAATATTTTTTTCAACATCATTGCGGCATCCTTTTTTGTTATGTAGCCGTCACCGTCCACATCAACATAGGTTAAATAATCATCCGTGTTGTTTTCAATACCCATAACATAATTATTGTTATCTACCTTTTTAAGCACAGATACAACATCATCAACTGATAATTTTCCGTTACCGTTTGCATCACCGTATGTGTAGGCGGTATCTGAATCAAGGTATACAATTTCAACTCCGTCCGGATATAACTCCGCATCATCCGCATAGCTACCTTTGTAGCAATATACCGTTTTTAAATTCGTACTTTCATAGAATGGATAATCCATATATGTAACGGATTTAGGTATTGAAATATCTGTGAGAGCGGTACAGCTTCCAAAAGCATACCATTCTATGCTTTTAACTGAATCAGAAATACTGATATCTGTCAAGTTTGTGCAATAGGAAAAAGTAAAGTATCTTATTGTTGTAACAGAGTTTGGAATGTTAATGCTTTCCAGATTGGTGCAATAGAAAAAAGCTCTTTCCCCTATTTCCGTAACAGAGTTCGGAATGTTAATGCTTGTTAGATTTGTGCAATAGGAAAAAGCACTTTCTCCTAATTCCGTAACAGAGTCCGAAATATTAATGCTTATCAGATTTGTACATTTATAAAAAGCTTCTTCATCAATAAGTGTTACGGAATTAGGCAAGGTAACACTTTTTAAATTTTCACTATAAGCAAAAGCGTCATTTGCAATTTTGGTAACACCGTAGGGTATATCATAAGATGTTGCATTATTTTGTGCAGGATAGGCATAGAGTATTGTTCCGTCCTTACTGAATAGCACACCATTTATACTTTTATAGTTCTCATTTTTTTCCGATACGGATATATCCGTGCAGGAGCCATAAAAAGCTTTTTCATCTATTTTCGTAACGGAAGCGGGAATTACTATTTTTGTCAAACTTGTACACATACCGAAAGCTCTTTCTTCTATTACGGTAACAGAAGCGGGAATTACAACATTTTTTAAATTTACACAACCAATGAAAGCAATATAATTTATGGAAGTGACAGTGTCCGGTATAGTAACACTTTCCAATGAACTACAGTAACTGAATGTGCCCTGTTCAATAAGAGTGATTGAATCGGGCAAATCAACGCTTTTCAAGCTTTTACACGTTGAAAAAGCCTCATAACCAATTGATGTGACAGAATCGGGGATAGTAACACTCAATAAATTCTCACATTTGTAAAATGCTTCTCCTCCGATTGAAGTGACCGAATCCGGAATCACAATATTTGTAAGGCTTATACAATTTTCAAAAGCGAAATCATCAATATGTGTGACCGAATCAGGTATTATAATATTGTTTAAGTTGACACAATTTCTAAAAGTATTTCTTTCAATGCCGGTAAGTGATTTGGATAATGTTACATTAGTTAAATTATCGCAACCTTGAAAAGCATACGAACCCAAAGATGTGACCGAGTTTGGTATAACAATGCTTTTTAGATTGTCACAATCGGTAAAAGCAGATCCCCCAATCGAAGTGACAGAATCGGGGATTTCAATATTGTTTAAGTTGACACAATTTTCAAAAGTTTCTTTTTCAATGCCGGTAAGTGATTTGGATAGTGTTACATTGGTTAAATTATCGCAATCTTCAAAAGCATACGCACCCAAAGATGTGACCGAGTTTGGTATAACAATGCTTTTTAGATTGTCACAATCGGTAAAAGCAAATTCACCAATCGAAGTGACCGAATCGGGTATTGTAATACTTGTTAAGTTTTTATGCTGACAGAAAACAAAATCTTTAATGGATACTACATCTATTGAATTGATTTTGCTCGGGATATTAACAGATGTAACGGCTATATCCGAACCTGTAATAGTACCCGTAGTTTCATCAAAATAGATATATCCTCCGTCAACGGCATATTTAACATCGTTATCTGTCATGTACATTGGTTTAATATTCACATCGTCCGAAACATCCTCGGCAAAGCAAACCTGTGTTATGTTTGCAAACATAGTTGTAGCAAGCAGTATTGCCATAATTGTTTTAAATTTCATTTTGTATCCTCCCATCGTCATTATTTATAGTGAAACGCACAAAGTTTATAGTAATAATTATACATTATTATCATAAATATGTCAATGATTTATGGAGCGGATTTTGAATTACGGTGAAATTTGACGTTTTCCCAACAATAAAAATCCCTCGGAGAGATATACATTTTTCGTATGTCTGCCCGAGGGGATTATATCTTATTTATTATTTTGCTTTATCCGTTTTAGGTTTGAGCACAATTGCCGTTCTTGGGTTCAATGTGACCGTTTTTGCGGATTTTGCTATTTTCTTAGGTTGACTGTTTCCGTCAAATTCGGGCAAGTCGCTGTCAAGCACAACTTCGAAAGATGTGTTTTTAAGCGGAAGAGGAACTTCTCTTGTAACCCATGTGTGGAAGTTAAAGAGGAAATAAAGCCCGTCCTTTTTGTAAACCATAACTTTATCATCGTTGTGAATGTAAATAAGCTCTTGCTTTGAACCGAATATAGGATAATCGGTCAAAAGCTTTATCATGGCATTATCGAAGTTTTGAAGATACTGATATTTCAAATCCTTGTTATCAACCAAAGACCACTGACGTCTTGCGTATTTGTGGCTTTCGCCGTTGCCTGCCCTCGGGAAATCTATCCACTCGGGATGACCGAACTCGTTACCCATAAAGTTGAGGTAGCCCTCGCCTGCAAGGGTTGAGGTAACAAGCCTTATTATTTTGTGATAGTCCATAGCCCTTGAAATAACGGGATTTTTGTTATCCTTATCCATTGACCAGTACATTTCCTTATCGGCAAGCCAGAACATTATTGTCTTATCGCCAACAAGCGCTTGGTCGTGTGATTCGCAGTAGCCTATATTCTTTTCCTGTGGTCGCCTTGTTGTAAGCTCGTGCCACATGTGGTCAAGATTACAATTGGCGGTGTTTTTATGTTAGCTTGTTAAGTAATATTGAATTTTCAAATTAAGCTTTTATTAGATTAAAAATAATTTTTAGATGTTAAACTTATAATTTGTATCCAATATTTTTTTCAACATCATTGCGGCATCCTTCTTTGTTATGCAGCCGTCACCGTCCACATCAACATAGGTTAAATAATCATCCGTGTTGTTCTCGATATCCATAACAAAATTATTGTCATTTATCTTCTTAAGCACAGATACAACATCATCAACGGATAAATTTCCGTCAGCGTTTGCATCACCGTATGTGTAGGCTGCGGCGGTAAGATATATTATTTTAGTTTTGCTTGGATATAACTCCGTATTATCCGCATAGCTGTCTTTGTAGCAATATACCGTTTTCAAATTCGTACATTGATAGAATGCTTTTTGGTCGATATATGTAACGGATTCGGGTATTGAAATATCTGCAAGTTTGCTGCAATTTGAAAAAGCATAGCTATTTATTTTTTCAACAGAATCGGGAATATTAACGCTTTGCAGATTCTCACATTTAAAAAAAGCATAATCATCGATTTCCGTAACAGAGTTCGGAATATTAACGCTTTTCAGATTTGTGCAATAGGAAAAAGCATTGTCACCGATTTTAGTAACAGAGTCGGGAATATTTATGTCGGTCAAATTTGTACAGCGTGAAAAGGCTTCATCATCAATAAGTGTTACGGAATCCGGAAATGTAATATTTTTTAAATTATTGCAAACCGCAAAAGCACTTTGCGCAATTTCGGTAACACTGTTCGGTATATTATAAGAGGTTGCATTATTTTGTGCAGGATAAGCGCAGAGGATAGTTTCATCCTTACTGAAAAGAACCCCCGATATACTTTTATAGTTCTTATTATTATCGGAAACGGATATATCCGTGCATGAACCACGAAAAGCTTCCGGCTCTATAACGGTAACAGAAGAGGGAATTTCAATTTTTTTCAAACTTACGCAATCTAAAAAAGCCCCGCTATGTATTGAAGTAACGGATTCGGGTATGGTGACATTCTCCAATGCACTACAGTTGAAAAATACACTGCTTTGAATATTTGTTATTGAATTGGATAAAATAACGCTTTTCAAACTTGTGCAATTACTAAATGCCGAAACATCCATATAAAAGACCGAATCGGGTATTGTAACACTCGTTAAACTCTCACATTCATCAAAAGCGTAGTCCCAGATTATAGTAACAGAATCGGGTATTACAATATTTGAAAGGCTTGTACAATATCTAAAAGCTTCACGGCCAATATAAGTGATTGAATTGGGTATAACAACATTTTTTAATTTGTAACAACGTATAAAAGTAAGGTTTGCAATGCCATCTAGGGAATTGGACAGAGTTACATCGGTTAAATTTTCCATACTGTCAAAAGCATATATTCCCATTGAGGTGACAGAATTTGGTATTACAATATTCGTAATACTGTCGCAATGGGCGAAAGCTGAAATGCCGATTGAAGTAACCGAATCGGGAATGGTAATATTTGTTAAGCCTGTGCATTTTAGGAAAGCTGCATCACCGATTGAAGTAACCGAATCGGGTATAGTGATATTTTTTAATTTTTTACATTCACCAAAAGCAAGTTTTCCGATGGATATGACATCTGTTGAATTGATTCTACTTGGAATATCAACAGACGTAACGGTTGTATCCGCTCCGCTGATAGTGCCGGTAGTTTCATCAAAATAGATATATCCTCCGTCAACGGCATATTTTGTATCTGTACTTGAGTACATTGGTTCAATAGCTGCATTGTCCGAAATATCCTCGGCAAAGCAAATTTGTGTTATGTTTGCAAACATAGTTGTAGCAAGCAGTATTGCCATAATTGTCTTAAATTTCATTTTGTATCCTCCCATCGTCATTGTTTGTAGTAAATACACAAAGTTTATAGTAATAATTATACATTACTATCATAAATATGTCAATGATTTATGGAGCGGATTTTAAATTACGGTGAAATTTGACGTATTCCCACAAATAAAAATCCCTCGGTGAGATATACATTTTTCGTATGTCTGCCCGAGGGGATTATATCTTATTTATTATTTTGCTTTATCCGTTTTAGGTTTGAGCACAATTGCCGTTCTTGGGTTCAATGTGACCGTTTTTGCGGATTTTGCTATTTTCTTAGGTTGACTGTTTCCGTCAAATTCGGGCAAGTCGCTGTCAAGCACAACTTCGAAAGATGTGTTTTTAAGCGGAAGAGGAACTTCTCTTGTAACCCATGTGTGGAAGTTAAAGAGGAAATAAAGCCCGTCCTTTTTGTAAACCATAACTTTATCATCGTTGTGAATGTAAATAAGCTCTTGCTTTGAACCGAATATAGGATAATCGGTCAAAAGCTTTATCATGGCATTATCGAAGTTTTGAAGATACTGATATTTCAAATCCTTGTTATCAACCAAAGACCACTGACGTCTTGCGTATTTGTGGCTTTCGCCGTTGCCTGCCCTCGGGAAATCTATCCACTCGGGATGACCGAACTCGTTACCCATAAAGTTGAGGTAGCCCTCGCCTGCAAGGGTTGAGGTAACAAGCCTTATTATTTTGTGATAGTCCATAGCCCTTGAAATAACGGGATTTTTGTTATCCTTATCCATTGACCAGTACATTTCCTTATCGGCAAGCCAGAACATTATTGTCTTATCGCCAACAAGCGCTTGGTCGTGTGATTCGCAGTAGCCTATGTTCTTTTCCTGTGGTCGCCTTGTTGTAAGCTCGTGCCACATGTGGTCAAGATTCCAGTCCTCATCACGCATTTTTGAAAGTGTATTTATCCAGTAATCGGGCACACCCATTGAAAGTCTGTAGTCAAAGCCTATGCCGCCATCCTCAATAGGAATACACATACCCGGCATACCGCTCATATCCTCGGCAATTGTGATTGACTTTGGATTGACTTCCTTTATAAGCTCGTTTGCAAACTGGAGATATGTAACCGCTTCAACGTCCGTATTCATGCTGAAATACTTATCATATCCGTCAAAGGCAATGCCTAAGCCGTGGTCATTATAAAGCATTGAAGTTACGCCGTCAAAACGGAAACCGTCAAAGTGGTATTCTTCAATCCAGAACTTTATGTTGGAAAGCAGGAAGTGAATAACCTCGTGCTTGCCGTAGTTGAAAAGCCTTGTTTCCCAAGCGGGGTGAGTACCCTTTGCGCCCGAATGGAAATATTGATAATCCGTGCCGTCAAACATATTAAGTCCCTCATACGTGTTTGTGGCGGCATGGGAATGAATTATATCCAAAAGCACGGCTATACCCATTTTGTGAGCCGTGTTCACAAGGTTTTTGAACTCGTCCGGAGTGCCGAAACGGGATGAAACGGCAAAGAAATTTGTAACCTGATAACCGAATGAGGCATAATAAGGATGCTCCATAATAGCCATCATCTGTATACAGTTGTAGCCGTCAGCCTTTATTCTGGGAAGAATTTTTTCGGTGAAATCATTGAATGTGCCTATGTTTTCTTCCTCGTTAGCCATACCTATGTGGCATTCGTAAATAAGAGGCTTCTCGATTTTTTTCTTCTTGAAAAATCTGCCGTCGCTCCA
>CAZUXS010000065.1:0-12075 GCA_964624605.1 uncultured Lachnospiraceae bacterium
ACAGCCATACCGGATGACATTGCAATTATCTCCTTTGGCAAATCGGGTGCAAAGTTATCACGCACCGCAGCCATAAGAGCCTCACAGCAAAAATAACCGCCACGGAAATAATTTTCCGCATCTGTTTTAACCTTGTTTACACTTACTTCTTTCTTAACGTTCATACCGTTTTCCTCCTTAAAAAATAAGTTTATTGTACACTGCCGTATCACAAAGCCACATTATAACATAACAACGATTATTTGGCAAGAATAATTACAAAAAAGATACGACATCAAAATTGTGCATTTTGACATCGTATCTTACACTATCAATCACCGAAACTTATTCCCGTTGCCTTTGCTTCACTTATGATTGAACACTTCGGGTCTATAACTTTGAGTTTACCTGCAACCTCCGCAAGCGGCACAGGCTTTGTTTCTCCGTTCACTATACCCACCATATAACCGAATTTCTTTTCCAATATGAGCTTAGCCGCTGCCGCACCCAGTCTTGTGGAAAGCACTCTGTCATAGGCACAGGGTGAGCCGCCTCTCTGTGTGTGTCCCGGCACCGTAATACGCACTTCTTTACCTGTTTTTTGGAGTATTTGCTCCGCAATTTCGTAGGATACGGATGGATACTGATAATTTTTCACTTTCTTTTTGTAGTCCTTTTTTGAAAGTGCCGCATCTTCTTTTGAAATTGCACCCTCGGCAACTGCCAAAATTGTAAATCTTTTGCCGAGATTATCACGTCTTTGTATAGCCTCCGCAATTTTGTCTATGTCATAAGGTATTTCGGGCAGAAGAATTATATCAGCTCCGCCTGCTATGCCTGCGGAAAGTGTAAGCCAGCCGACCTTGTGCCCCATAACTTCAACTATGAAAACTCGTCCGTGAGATGCCGCTGTTGTGTGTATGCAATCTATAGCAGAGGTAGCTATGTTTACTGCTGATTGGAAACCGAAAGTCATATCAGTGCCCCATATATCGTTATCAATGGTCTTTGGCAGCGTGACAACATTAAGCCCCTGTTCACTGAGCAAATTTGCCGTTTTGTGTGTGCCGTTTCCGCCAAGCACAACAAGGCAATCAAGTGCCAAATCACTGTAGTTTTTCTTCATAGCCTTTACCTTGTCAAGTCCGTTTGCATCGGGCTCTTGCATAAGCTTGAAAGGCTGTCTGGAAGTGCCGAGTATAGTTCCTCCGACCGTCAGTATACCCGAAAAATCTCTGTCTGTAAGTATTCTGTAATTTCCGTATATCAATCCTTTGTAACCGTCCTCAAATCCGTAAATTGTGACAGGCTCATTCGCTGTGGAATAAATAGTTTTAACCACCCCACGCATAGCCGCATTTAAAGCCTGACAATCTCCGCCGCTTGTAAGCATACCGATTTTTAACATAGTACCTATCTCCTTTCCGAATTAGTCTATTTAAAATTTCATTTACCTGCTGATTTTAATATCGTGACTATTGATTCTTCCGTAGTCCTCACAATATTAGCTATTTTACTCACAGTCATTCCGTCTTCATACATATTCAAAATTAACTGTATTCTTTCTTCCCTTTTACCTTCTTCTCTACCTTCTTCTCTGCCCTGTTTGATAAAGCTATCCACCACTTCACACATATTCACTCGCTCCTTTCTGTTCACCTGCCGAAAGGATTTTCAATTCTTCTTCTCCGCCGCATAAACCTCATCAAAAAATATTTCCTGTGCGTTTATTGAACCATTTGATTTATCTCTGTCCTCGTATTCACCCTCGGCATTTAAGAATTTACCCTTTTCGTTATCTGCCATAACGGTATCGAAAATGTGTCTTAATTTCTTTTTTGCATCCTCATCAAACACGGGTGCGGCAACCTCGACACGTCTTGTTGTGTTTCTTGTCATAAAGTCTGCGGAGGCTATATATATTTTGTCGTTTTCACCCCTGCCGAAACGGTATATTCTGGAATGTTCAAGGTATCTGCCCACCACGCTGATTATGGTTATGTTTTCGGTTTCACCCTTGATTTGAGGTATAAGACAGCATATTCCCCTCACTATCATTTCAATTTTAACTCCCGCTTTTGATGCCTCAATGAGTTTCTTGATAAGAACCTTATCTGTGAGAGAATTTATTTTTACGCCTATATAGCCATCACAGCCGAGTGAAATTTGCTCATTTATAAGCTCTATAATTTTGTTTTGCAAACAATGAGGTGCAACGAGCAGTGGATTGGAGCTTTCAACCGTGTCACCCAAAAGCAGTGCATTGAACACAGCCGCAGCAGATTTACCCATATTGTAGTCCGCCGTTATAAGTGACAAATCTGTATACAGTGTTGACGTTTTTTCATTGTAGTTACCCGTGCCGACCTGTGTGATATATGATATATCTCCGTCATTGTTTCTTGTGATAAGGCAAAGCTTTGAATGTACCTTGTAATTATCCAAGCCGTAAATTACACGGCAGCCCGCATCTTCCAATTTTCTTGACATATCTATGTTGTTTGCCTCGTCAAACCTTGCCCTCAGTTCCACAACAACCACAACTTCTTTACCGTTTTCGGCTGCCTCTGCAAGAGCGTTCACAACCTCACTTTTTGCAGCCAACCTATAAAGAGTTATTTTTATTGAAACGACGTTTTCATCAAATGCCGCCTCATTCAAAAGCTTTATAAATGGTCTGAAGCTTTCGTATGGATAGCTCAAAAGCACATCCTTTTTGAGAACCTGTGATATCACGCTCTGTTTTGCATCAAGACAGGCAGGCATACGTGGTGTACGCTTGGGATAGAAAAGCTCACTTTTATCCCTCAAATAATTTTGAATTGTAAACATAAATGACAGGTCAAGAGGTGTATCAACCTTTATTATGTGGTCTGTTTTTATGCCCACATATTTTGCAAGAATGGTTTTCTCAACGTCATTTATGTTTCGGGTAAGCTCCAACCTTACCGGTGAAAGTCGCACTCTGCGTTTTATAAGGTGTTCCATAATGCCACGATAGTCCATATCCTCGTCATACACATCTATGGTATCAATATCCGCATTTCTGGTAATCCTCATTATAGATTTTTCCCTTATTGAATATTTTGCGTAAAGCTTTGAAACAAAGTGGAGTATTATCTCCTCGGAAAGCATAAATGTGCCGGGACGAGTGGGTATTTCAATCAATCTTTTAAATACGCTGTTTGTGCAGGGCACTATGCCTATTTTATTTTTGCCGTTTTTTGTTGTGAGCATAACCGCTGCATAAAGCGCCTTGTTGCTCAAAAACGGAAACGGTTGTGCCTTACCTATTATCATAGGTGACAGAAAGGGTGATATATGCTCATCAAAATACTTTTCAAGCAACAAACCCTCTTCTTTTGAAAGCTTGTCGAAATTTATAATTCTTATCCCCTGTTCTTCAAGCTCCGACATAAGATTATTGTATATTTCCGCTTTTTTGCGTTCGAGTGCTCTTGTCCTTTTGAGTATTGCTGATATCTGTTCTTTTGTGGTCATATTTGTTTTGTTTTCACGTATTTCCTCGTGGGAGTGTGTTTGTACCATAAGCGTACCCACTCTGACCATAAAAAACTCATCCAAATTGGTTTGATATATGGATGCAAAGGTCAATCTTTCAGCAAGAGGTACGGCGTGGTTGCCTGCCTCGCCCAGCACCCTCTCGTTAAATTGCAACCATGAAAGCTCACGATTTTTATAACAGTTTTTCTTATCCATAAAAACCCCTCCCGTTCTTATGTTTTTAATCTATCATAATTATAGCACGTCAATTTGACCTATGCAACAAAAAATTATTGTGAATTGACATTTTTGTGCTTATATTCTATAATAGTAGTATAAACGTTAAGGAGGATAACAATTACTATGGATAACAAACTTTATTATACTAAAGACAAGAAAATGAATGTTATGTTGCTTGTATTTTCGGCATTGGCTGCCTTGTTTTCAATCATAGGTGTTATAAACGGTTCACCCGTGTTGTTTACGGTTGCCATGGTTGCTGTTTTACTGTATAACATCACATTCAATAACCAGCCCAAATTTTTTGGTATCGGTGAGGGTATATTTTGTGTGTATCTTTTATACAGAATATATACTTTATACTTAAAAAAATTATCAACATCGGGTGCTGCATCCCTTTTATCTCCCACACTTGCGGCTATGGTTATGTTGCTTGTTGCAGTGATTTTTGCGTATTGCACCATTGAGGGAGTTATAAAAAGCAAGTACATATCACTCATATTTATTATGATAGCATTTTTCCTTTGCTGGTATATATTTGTGAAAGGACTTTACGCTTCTTCAATAAGAGGATATACATATTCCGTGCCTATTGCAATTTACGGCTTATATTGCGCTCTCATAAGAGATAGAGAAAACAATGGCGGTGATGTGTATTCAATTATGATGGCTTTCGGCGTGTTGCTTTGCATAGGCTCCGTCATAAAGGCGATTTCCGTAGGCACATCAACGGCACTTGCAATTGTGTTTGCCGTAATTTGCATAGTTGAACTCGGAGTGATTTTTGTATACATAGAGGGACATATTAAAAGCTTTTTTGTTACGGCACTTATTGTGCTTTTCTGCTTTATCGTTCAAATAAGCGTTTCAACAATAAGCTTGAATATCAATACGAACAGTGTAAAATACTATTTTATGTATGCAGCATATATATGCTATGTAATTCAGCTTGCACTTCATATTTTGGAGGGCAGGCACAAAAATGAAGTAATTGAAATAAAGGAAACAAAAACAGGTGATGAGAATGTTTGAAACCGAAAAGGATATTGAGAAAGTAATACTTGTCGGAATAGATACGGGTGAGGGTGAATTTGATGCGGAAAGCTGCATTGAAGAACTCGGCGACCTTGCCAAAACAGCGGGTGCAGAGGTACTTGGCTCGCTTATACAGCGTCGTGAGGGTGTGCACCACAGTTTATACCTCGGCAAGGGTAAGCTTGAAGAATTGAAAGGCTATGCCGAGGAACTCGGTGCAACGGGCATAATTTGCGATGATGAGCTTTCTCCGAATCAAATAAAAAATATGGAGGCTGTGCTGGGCTTAAAAGTAATGAACAGAACGCTTGTCATACTTGATATATTTGCACAGAGAGCGGCATCTGCCGAGGGTAAGGTTCAGGTGGAGCTTGCACAGCTCAAATATAACCTTTCTCACCTTGTGGGACAGGGCAAATATCTCAGCCGTCAGGGCGGTGGTATAGGCACAAGAGGTCCCGGTGAAACAAAGCTGGAAACCGACAGAAGAAGAATAGCCGACAGAATTGCGGAGCTTAACCGCAACTTAAAAGAAATAGAACGCCACAGAGGTGTTATGCGTGAAAAGAGAATGGAAAGCGGTATTCCCGTTGTGGCTCTTGTTGGCTACACAAATGCAGGCAAATCCACACTGCTCAACACACTCACACAGGCGGGTGTGCTTGCGGAGGATAAGCTTTTTGCAACTCTTGACACCACAACAAGGCAGATTGAAACAACATCTGGTGCAAAGTATCTTTTCACCGATACCGTTGGATTTATACAAAAACTCCCACACGGACTTATAAAGGCATTCCGTGCCACATTGGAGGAGGCTAAGTATGCCGATATACTGGTGCACGTTGTGGATGCCTCAAACCCGAAACGCAGTGAGCAGATGAGTGTTGTATATAAAACACTCAAAGAGCTTGGAGCGGACGATAAGCCCGTAATAACTGTGTACAATAAATCCGATAAAGACGTTGAAATGCCCTTGCCTCTTGATGAAAAAGCACTCAAAACAATACCTATAGCGGCAAAAACGGGTATGAATACCGACAAGCTGATTTTTGAGGTTGAGGAAGTTGTGAGAAGCTTCAAAAAAGCAATTGAAGTTGTTATACCTTACGATAAGGGCAACTTGCTTTCAATAATACACGGCAACTGCGAAATTGTGGAAAACGATATGAAAGACACGGGCTATTATTTTAAGATATATGCCGACGAAGAGGCCGAAAACAGGCTTGCGAATTATATAATATAAGGTGATGTTATGGATAACATAATTGAGGTAAGCAACATAGAAAAAAGCTATAAAAAGCAGGTTTTAAACAATATAAGTTTCACCGTTGAAAAGGGTGAAATTGTGGGCATACTGGGTGAAAACGGTTGCGGAAAAACAACTCTTTTATCCATAATGTCCGGCAACAAAAAAGCGGACGGCGGCAAACTTTTTTATAACGGCAAAAATGCTGTTAAGGATAAAAAGCTGTTTAAAAAATACGTCGGCTATGTTCCGCAGGAAAATCCGCTTATAGACGAGCTTAGCACAGCCGATAATCTGCGCCTTTGGTATTCTCACAAAAACTATGCCGATTCAAAAAAAGACGGTATAATAAAAAAACTGGGACTTACCGAATACCTTAATAAAAAGGTCAGCAAGCTTTCGGGCGGTATGAAACGACGAATAAGCATAGCAATAGCACTTGCCGAAAACGCACCCATACTCATAATGGATGAACCCGGTGCGGCACTTGATATATATGGCAAAGAAGAGGTAAGAAATTATATAAAGGAATTTACCGAAAACGGTGGTACGGTTGTTATGAGTACACATGACGAAACCGAAATAAAAATGTGCACCGCTCTGTATGTTATGAAAAACGGTGTATTAAGCAGGAGAAAATAATATGGACGAAGAAAAATCTACACAAAACTCAAACGAAGATATACTTGCGGAGGTGTTGGAGGAAAACAAGACCGAAAAACTTGTTGAATCAGATGATGAAAACAGCACCTATTCCACGGATGATAACGAATCCGAAAAAAATTCCGGTATCAAAAAACCGATTATATTGACAATTGTCGCACTTGTTGCGGCGAGTGCACTGACATTCTGTGCGGTATGGTTCAGCCCGTCAAGGGTTATGACAAGAGCAATTAACAAAACACTGTTAACTGTAGCTCAAAGACCCTCCGTTACAGGCACAATATTCGGCAACAGTTCTGCATTACTTGATGAAAATAAGCTTGCTTTGACACTGGCAGGCACAATAAATCAAAACACGGTAAGTGACAAATTCAACGGCATAGGCGGTAAACTTACGGCAGGCTTTGATGGTGAAAACAAGCTTGCAAATGCAAAGATTTCAGCTACGTATCAGGGTGCGGAGCTTTTGAATGCAGATGTATACACAGATGATGATATAATACTTTTTGCAATGCCTGCCGTTATGGACAATGTTTTACAGTTCAATTGTGAAAACATTCTTTCACAATATGCCTCCTCCGAACTTTGTACGGATAAGGACAGCATAGATACCTCAAATGATATTTCAGTGAAAATATTCGGTGATGAGGGTGATGACGGTCAAATTGATGCCGGATCCATGCTTAAGCTCAAATCACTTGTTTCCGACTCATGGAATAATGAATTTGTCGGTATAAAAAATAACATTTCCGTCACAAGAGACGGAAGCAAAAGCATAAATATAGACGGCGAGGATAAAAACTGCAGAGGCTATCGTATGACAATAGCCGGAGATGATATAAAATCACTCATTCTCGGCACAGTAAAGGATGTGTATTGTGATGAAACATTTAAAGCATATCTTAAAACAAGCTGTGCAGCCGTATATAACAACAACTCCATGTATCAGCTTTTCATAGGCTCGGAAGATGAATTTTACAACCTTGTGACAACACGTGTCGACAGCATTATAGCCTCTGTTGATACATATATGGATTTTGATGATTTGAGCATAACGATGTTTGTTTATGACGGTTATATTGCAAATGCAGTTGCCGCAAGTGCAATTTCCGTGGGTAGTGACAAGGTTGGTTTTGATTTTAATTTTGATTATGCAAACAAAGAAGAGATAAATTCAAACTTAAATGTTACAAGCAGTGAGGGCACTGTTGTGTATACCTACAATGACAAAGCCATAGAAAATAACGGCACAATAGAAAACAGTATCGAGCTTTCAAAGAAGGATACAAACAGTACGGAAAAAATCAACCTTGTGCTTAACCTCAATAAAACAAGCGGTGAAACCGATGCGGATGTCAGCATTTTATCGGATGATGATGAAATACTGGATTTGAGCGCAAACGGCACAATTGTTTCCGATTCAAACGGAATAAGTGCACAGCTTGATGAAGTGAGCCTTAATCAATATGAGGACAGCCTTGAAATGTCAGCGGAATTTGAGCTTTCAAAGCTTGAAGAACCTATCGAGCCGCTTGAGGGTAATATAATAAAATTATTTGAGGATGACCCCGAAACGGTTAAATCCGAACTTCAATCAGCAAAAGAAAAGATAGACAGCCTTCTGTTAAAGGTTAGTTCCCGATTAAACACAGATAATTAAGCAAGAGGTGGACTATGTTTTTTTTAAAGCTATTTTATGCACAGCTGAAAATATTTGTTCATTCTCTCCCCCGCCTTATACTGGGTGCGGCGATATTGCTTGCCATCATAGCGGGGCTTGCCTTTGGCAGCGGAAAATTGCTTTACAATAAACGAGATGTGAGCAAGGCTGAAATTATACTTGTTATGCCCGAGCATGATAACTATATTTCGCTTGCCGTTGAAATGCTCAAAAATATGAAAAGCACCTCCTCACTCTGTCACTTTACGGAAAGTGACAACGAGGACGAGGCGGTAGCTGCCGTGCAAAACGGCACTGCTTACGGTGCAATCATATTTCCCGATAACTTTGTGCGTGGTGTTGTGCGTGGTGAAAATCCACCCGCAAAAATAATTATGAAGCAAAACTCAAATGCCGACAATGCACTTTTCGGTGATTTGGTGAACAGCGGTTGCCGTATGCTTGCCTGCGTGCAGGCGGGTATATACACAATTCAAGAAGAATATACTAAGACAACGGGAAAAACGCTTGACGGAAAAACGCTCAATGCACTTAATTTGAGCTATGTCAGCTTTGTTATGTCGAGGGAAAAATATTTCACCGAGCTTTCGGCAAATGCCACAGGCAGTATGAGTGTTTTGCAATACTACATATCCATGGGACTTGCCGTGTTCATACTTATGCTTGGTATGAGCTTCGGACGCTTCATGACAGACAATGTCGCATTTGCAACAAAAGTGAAATCAAAGTTCGGCGGCAGTTTTATGCTGAGCCTTTCAAAACAATTGGTTATATTCATATTTTATATGTTAATTATGCTTGCAACCATACAGGCGCTTAAGTATTTCAACATAAAATATTCAATTGATATCGCAGGCATATCGATTGCCGCTTGGCTTGCATCCGCAATCACCGTACTTGCCTACAAAATAGGCGGCAATGTTGTTTCCGGTGCAATGATAATATTCGCAATCACTCTTATATTCGGTTTTGTAGGCGGTGCTTTTGTACCAACGGCACTCCTGCCCGAAAATTTAAAAGCATTTGCCGAATTCAGCCCCGTAAGAGTTATTGGTAATGCAATCTCATCGATTTTTGTTGACAAAACCTATATAACCGATATGAAGTTGTGGATAAGTATGGTAATTTGCGCAGAGTTGTTAATGATTATCCACAAGCCTCAATAAAAAATTATTCACTTAAAAACGGATGCCGATTAACGACATCCGTTTTACTGCATTTAGCCAAGCGACAACTCCAAAATTCTCACCGCATCATTTGCATCAATAAAATTATTTTCATCCATATCTATAAACTTCATATAGTTTGAATATTTTTCAATTTTTAATTTAAAATCTCCGTTCAATGATTTTTCCAACACCAGTGCGGCATCATTTGCTGCCACAAATCCATCGCAATCGGCATCACCTTTTTTTACATTGTCAAAATAACTTTCATCCAAGGTAAGTAGCCAGCTGTAATATGTGTTTGCATTATGTGCATCAAAAATTTTACCGCTTAAATAATTATCAATAACAAACTCTGTAAGGCTGTTGAAGCTTGTGCCCTTTGTATTCTGCAAAAATTGATATGCTTCCGACCATTTATCGCTGTTCCTATCCTCACACAATATGATTGCTATTTTTCCAAAATACTCCCTCAACGCAGTATCCCCGAAAGAATACACAAAATACTTTTCTTCATTATATTCCGACACACTTTGTGCCAAATCGAAAGCGTTTTTTGCAAATTCAGTAGGCTCATCGTTGCCGTAATACTTATAGCTTGTACCCGTCAGAGATTTATATTTTTCATTCATGCTTTTATAAAGTTCGGTGAAATTGTCATCCGTACTCACAGGCAAAAGAACATCCTTGCCGTATCTTTTATATCCCCATTGTGGAATCGGACAAAATGTTATAAAATCTTCGGGATTTATAACATTGAAAATATAGTCACATTCTTCATCAACATTTGTAGTGACGGCGGGGGTTGCAAATGTGTAGGCAAATATTTTTGAAACACTATCCTTCAAATCTCTTGCAGCAAGATTCGCAACCGCAGCACCACGGCTGTAACCCGTTATTATAAGATAAACATTTTCATCTCCGATATATTCTTTTGTTGCCTCAACAACGTTTTGAGCAGCTTTATTGAAGCTTTCGTGCCTTTCACCGAGTCCGCTATCGGCAACATTGAAATTGCCGTACCATTCCTTATCGTACGTTTGGCGAATCGTTAAAATAACAATCCTGTCCTTTCTTGCAAGGCTGAAACTTGAATTATCTTCCGTATCTATGTCATAATTATAAGTTCGTATATCTTCAAATCCCTCATCTAAAAGCTTGTTTTTAATTCCGACTTCCGTATCGGCGGCAATACAATGCTCAAGACAAAATACAGCACGGTCTTTATTGAATTTTGAGCTTTCGTCTGTGAAATCGGAACTGTCGGCAAATACCGTTATACACATCAAACTTACGCAGATAAATATAAATAATATTTTTTTAATCATCAGAACACCTCCAACTGTATTTTAGCATATATTTACAAGTTTGTGAATATATTTTTTTATAAGTTTTTGGGGGAGGAATATTGTGAATTTTAATAAAGAGAATATAAAAACCGAAAAAAGTATAGGTCGTGAAAGCAGACAGGCGGTGACAACGGGGGAATTGATTGTGCCGGATAATCTTCCCGATGCGGCAGAGGTTTTGGAGGTGATTGCACACCCCGTGATTGAAAATGTATCAACCGGTGAAAACAGGGTAAATTACAAGGGGCATATACCTGTTGAAATATTGTATATCGCAAAAGGCGACAAGAGCCTTCAAAGTATGCACGGCAATATTGAAATAAACGATTTTATTGACGTTGAGGGAGCGGAAGAAAATATGGTTGCGGATTTGAGCTACATAATATCCGATGTTTCATCCGACGTTATCAACGAAAGAAAAATAGGATGCAAAATACTTTCCGATGTGGATGTGAGTGTTAAAGAACCTATAGAGATTGAAGCCGTAATTTCAATCGAGGATACTCCCGAAATACCGCCCGAGCAACAGAAAACAAAAACAATACGCATAAACACACCCATACTTGACACCAAGGAAAATTTTGAAATAAAGGACAGCATATCCCTACCGAACAGCAAGCCGAATATAGAAAAAATATTGCAATGCACGGCTGTTGTGTCGGACAAGAGTGTAAGATGCCACAAGGACAGAATAGATATAGGCGGCGAGGTAAGCATAAATGCAATTTACAAGGGTGAAGAGGAGAATAACCCCATGGAAACAGCCGAGGGCAAGCTTGACTTCAACGGAAGTATTCCCCTTGAAAATGCCGATAATGCAAATTGCAACGTCAAACTTGACATAGAGCAATGCCTATGCACAATTGCGGAGGATAATGACGGCGAAAACAGGGTGATTGATGTTGATGTTGTTATGGGATGCACTGTGGATGCAGACAACGAATACGGCATTGATGTGCTTGAAGATGCCTACAGCCTAAACAAAAATATAGATATGAAAGAAGAAGAAATTACATACGATTTAAACGTTTGCACCGTAAACAGCCAATATCCCATAAAGGAAATTATCGAACTGGATGAGGGTGACCCCGACATAATGCAAATTTTCAAGGTTGACGGTATGCCCTACATAGACGATATAAGCATAGAGGACGATAAAATAAACGTGAGCGGAGTTATAAACGTGAATATACTTTATGTGACCGAAAGTGA
>CAZUXS010000066.1:0-11714 GCA_964624605.1 uncultured Lachnospiraceae bacterium
CCCATTTTTTCAAATGCCGCACGGAAAGGTACAAGTGTTCTTCCGTTTTGAATAACAGGTTCCTGATCACCTGTAAAATCAACGGTTTCACCGTTTACAACAAGAGTTACCCCATCACCTGCAAGAGCCGTCACACTCATAGCGGATAAGGTAAGCATAGCCGCTGTTGTTAAAGCCAGTAATTTTTTCATACTTAATTTCCTCCCTTTTGAGGTTGCCGTTTTAAACGACTACTCCCGATTTTATTTATATTTAAATACCCTACTTGACACAATTATATCATATTGTTCGACTTATGTCTACAAAATTCGCAGCAATTTTCTCATTTTGCTACAAACTGCAATATAAATACGGTGTATTTTTCGGCATTTTGTCATCTTATAAAATTCTTTCCGGCTTTGAGTCCGTATGCATCACTTGCATTCATAACGGCATTTCTTATCGCCCTACCCATTACAACAGCTCCCAATGTGCCCACCATATCGATATTTGCAGCAACATCACCGACAGACATAGCATACACGCTGTCACCGTCTGCCGTCGTGTTCACGGGCTTTATGGTTCTTGCATATCCGTTATGGCACATTGCGGCAATTTTGTTCATCTGTGTTTTATTAAACTTTCCGTTTGTTATCACCACACCGATTGTTGTGTTTTCAACAAATAGATTTGCACCCGGTTTGTAAAGCTTATATAACTCCTCTTCGGAATTTGCAAATGCCGTTTTTTCCTCATTGAGCATACCTGCTATCATTTTTCCGCTATCATAGTCAAACACATCTCCGAGTGAATTAACAGCCACAACAGCACCAATTTTTAAATCGTCCACTTGTACGGCATAAGCACCTATACCTGTTTTTACGGCACGCTCCATACCGCTTAATTTACCGACGCTTGCACCTGTGCCCGCACCGTAGTTGCCCTGTTCAAATTCACCCTTGAATGCGTTTTCGGCTGCCTTGTAACCCAGTGCCCTATCGGGACGAACATCAAAACTGCCAACGGTTAAATCAAATAAGCTGGACTGGCACACAAGGGGCACAACACCCACACCCACATCAAAGCCTATTCCCTTTTCCTCCAAATATTTCATAACACCGCCTGCCGCATCAAGCCCGTAGGCACTGCCGCCGCTCAAAAGAACAGCGTGAATACCATCGGCATTAGCCACGCTCTTTAAAAGTTCACTTTCCCTTGAAGCGGGACCTCCACCCATAACAACAAGACCGGTAGGTGCCGTTTTTTCACATATTACAGCTGTGCAACCCGTTGCATTTTCAATATCCTGCGCATTACCTATCACAACATTTTCAATATCCGTTATTTTTATTTCTTTCATAAATTTTCCTCCCCTTATGTTATTTTTTTATTATAACTCCTACATTCGTAAAAGGTGTTCCTTCAACAAGCTTTTTGAATGAGGATATGTGCCAATCATCTTCACTTTTGGAAATTATGTGCCCGCAGTAAGGGCATTTCGCTTCGTTTGAAATATAAAGCTTGCCACCGCAATGCGGACAGCTTATTTTTTCATATTCGCCGTTTGTCATATTGTCGTATTGAGATTTTCTCTCAAATACGGCGAAATATCTCGGCAGTGAATTAAGCTCATCAATTGATTGTACTTCGTTATCCGAAACGGCTATGCAAAGTGTTAAGCTTTCCTTATTGCCATCCAGACGATAAAGGCTCAAATAATTTATATTTACAATGCTATCGTGCTTTATATCAAAAATATCGCCGACATCGTTTTGAAAACTTTCCGTCATAACCGAACGTGATTTCTCTGTTCCGTTTTCGGCAATCCCCTTTATTATTTTCATTGCCCAATTTATAAAAGTCACACTCCTGAAACAGGGATTATAAACCATCACCGTTTTCTCGATTATGTCGTTGTTGTTCTGTATATAAGAACCTATGCTGTAGCTTTCAAAATAGTCGGCTTCATTTTCAACCTTAAAATCATGAAGTCTGTAACTTCTTTCCGACTTCTTTTTAGGCTTTTCGGGCAATTTCGGAGGAAGATTTGAGTTTGAATCATATTCCGTTTCATTTCGTTTTTTGTATTTACTCAGCGTCAAGAACACTGCCACAATCACAAATATGAGAATCCTCAAATACATCTTATCTCATCCCCTTTTCCCGAAAAACTTTTTAAGCTTATCGGCAATCCACCTCGGTGTACTCAACTGAACAACATTATTCCTCAATTCTTCCAATATGCCTGCATACTTATCGGATATGGCAGATGGGTTTCGTCTTATGAGTGACTGTATACTGCCTGTAAGCTGTGTACGTCTTTTCTCGGTAACAAGCCTTATCTTCATTCTTGTTTCCGCAATTTCGTTTTTCAACTTCTCGCTTTTTGCACTTTCAACCAAATTAGGCACAACGCCGCCCAAATGTTCAACCTTGTCTTTAAGTTTGCCGACAGCAAAATCAACATTGAAAGTGCCGTTTTTCTTATACTCGGCAAACCTCTTTGCCGCTATGCTTTGTATATCGGCAAACTTTTCCGCAGCTTCACGCTCTCTGTCCTGCATATTTGCTTCCAGCATTTCAAGCCTTATTTGTGCAATCAAAAGTTCTTTCATAATTCTTTCGTTGTTTAATATTACGGCACGTAAATCGAAAGCTGTCTTAAATGAATATCCGAAATCCATACCGAAAAAAACGGCAAGCACAAGCGATGAAAGATTGAGCAAACCTTTTGGCAAAGCCGAAACAAAGGCGGCTATTGGCTCATGTATGATATAAACCATAAGCAGGCTCATAAATCCCCATGCAATTGAGGACTTTAGGCAAATATGCCCGTTTACGTTAAATTTTTCATTGCTGTAATCCCAGTATCGTACTTTAAAAATCGCCTCCATGGCAACACCCGTCACATATTCAAGTGCCGTTGCCGCAATCATACCGCAAAAATACACTGCAACGGGATAAGCCTCAACCGATAGCGTCGCAATCAATATAAATATTGCTCCGCAACCGTATATCGGTATATACGGTCCTTTCATAAAGCCTCTGTTTACCCACTTTTTTTCCTTGACGGAAACGTAAACACTTTCCCAGCACCACCCGAGAAAACAATATATAAAAAAATACATCAACCAACGTGAAAACAAAAAATCACTACTCATATACAGCCTCTGTCAACTTAAAATTACTGTTGGTATATTCAAGTTTGTAAACACTTAAATATCGGTTTATTTCTTTATCAATAAACCATCTTACCGATAATTATACTATATATTTTGCACATATACAAGATAAATTTGTATAATATTTTAAAAACAGAGAGAAAAAGCACCGACAAATTTTCACATTTACCGATGCTTTGAAAATATTTTATTTATTATTTAACTTTGCATATTCAACCTTCAATTCTTCCTGAATATCGGAAACACGCTTCATAATATCAACAATTGCCTCTGTTTCGCTTGTAGGCTTAAGGCTTTCACCCTGTGCTTTCTTTTCTTCAATAAGCTTCTCTCTTGCCTCGATATCCTTGCGGAATACCACTTTAAATATCGCACGCACAAGTGGTTGTATAAAGAAAAGCTGACTAAAAAAGGCAAACGGGAAGTTGAAACATACAAGCTTCAACCAATTTGCAAGCAAAGTAATCACATTAAAACCCTCATAATAAGGATAGTAAAAAATAGATGCAAGAAAACTCATAGCGGGACACATAAGACTTACGGTTACACATATAATGGCACTCTCAAAAACCATAGGATGATTTCTTTGTGGGTCAAACATACTTCTTGCAATTTTGAATGAACAGGGGCTACCCATAACACATTCAAGACCATAGGCAAAAACAAATTCAATGACAATTACCGCCCATATTGGCAGAAAACGTCCGAACATAAACACACCGCCCTGTTTGTTTATGGCTTCAATCACACTATGTACTCCGTTCACTTCCATAAGGGTATTACCGTTTACAACATACAAGCTGTAAAACACATAAGCATGTACCGTAATAAGAACGGTTACAAATGCAAAAAACATTCTTTGAAATTGATTTCTCGGCATAAAAGCACTCTCCTTTTTTTCTTAAACGCAAAAAGACACACATAGCCCTTGTATAAATCTAATGTCCCGTGGCAGATTTACACGCATAAGCGCTACATGTGTCGTTTACATTTATATAGTATAATTTTTTGTACCTTGTAATTCTATCACAAAAAAAATTAAGTGTCAAGTTTAAATTTCGGTACGTCGGTCAATTTGTGTTTTTTCTTATTTTTGAAATTATCTTTGTGTATATGTTTACGAAAACACCCGTAAACACAGCGGCAAACACTGTGCCCTCTCTCACGCCGTACAATTCATGATAAATAATCAATGATGCAACAATCGCAAGCAACATATTGCTTATATCAAAAATGCTTTTCAGCGTTCCGAATTTGATATGTGTTTTATCTGAAACCGCTCTTAAAAATGCCTCGGGACCATTCATAATGAGTTTTGCATTTACCGTTAAATAAACACCCAAGGCTGTGCACATCGTTCCCAAAACAATAAGCAAAGCACTTTCCGGATAATTTACAACCTCAATTCCATTAATCAAAAACTTTGCAAAATCGGTGCAATATCCCAAAAGAAAGGCAAGCGGTATTTGTGAAAGCAAATATAATTTATAATCCTTACCCATAACAAATATTTGCAAAACCGCAAACAAAGCATTCCATATCAGAACCCATTCACCCAAGGTCAATTTTGTAAAAACAAGTGACATCACATAAGGGAAACAGGATATCGGTGACATTCCTATTGCCGCTTTCGACATAACAGCAATTCCGATTGATATAAAACACGTTCCTATCAACAATGCCGCAATTCTTTTTATCATAGCTGTAACTTCCTTTTTATAAAAATATTTTTTCTTTTTGAACCACTGAGAATTATACCACAATTTTCCATAAAATACAAGTTTGTGTTAAATCACTCCGTCCAACAGCCTCACAAGACTTTTTCTGAAGCTTTCATCATTTTCGGCGGTACGTTTTTTTATATGCGTTGTTCTTCCTCCCGCACGGCGAATTTTTTTGCCTATATGCCGTCTGAAAAGCAAATTATCTATGTTTTCGGCGGTGTATATCAAGCCGTTTTGGTTTATGCACCTACCCTTTTTGGCAAGCACCATCGCCGCCAAACCGTAATCCTGCGTCACAACAACATCGTCCTCGCTCACCCTGTTCACAAGCACAAAGTCGGCACTGTCCGCACCCTTATCCACAACAAGGCCTTCAACGCCCTCAATATTGAAATAATGTGACGTGTCGCATATAAGTATAATTTCAAGCTCTCGTTTTTTACCCTCTTCAACGGCTATCCCAACCACGGGGCAGCCGTCGGCATCTATAAGTATTTTCATATAAATTACCTCACAAATTTCTAAATGTATTATATAAATTAAGTCTGCCATATCCCTCCGCATTGTTTGGATAGGTTGTTCCGTCCTGTTTCACAGCACCGCCCGACAAATAAGCGGATATGGTTGTGGTGTTCATATTGAGATTGTTTTTCCTCACAATGCCCCATTCCAAAAGAAGTGCCGCCGCCCCTGCCGTAATTGCCGATGCATAGCTTGTGCCGAAATTACCGACGGGTGCAACTATATCGGGTCGTAAAAAGCCGTTTGCCGTAGGCCCTCTTCCGCTTTTGGCATAGTTGCCGCCCGTTACGCTGTTGTAGCCGCCAACCGTCAAAATATCGGTTGTGCTTGCAGGCACGGTAAGAGTTGTTTTGACATCGGGATTCAAAAAATATATATCCTCGCTTATAAAAGGACTAACGGGCAGCCATGCCAACACTTCCGTTAAGTTATCCGTATCGGCAAACACCCTTATTTTCCAAACTCCCGAAGTAATATTTGTTATCCTTATCTGCGTGAGCTGCTGTGATGTTTTATAAAGCGGCAAGCTGTAATTTATCTCAACTTCCGAACCGGTTAAAACAAGTTTGTAAGTCCTTGAAAAAGACGAGGACGGCTGAATACGTTCAACTCTTTCGTCAATGGGTGATATAACGGAAACGGAGGTTCTTTCAAGCAAACTGTTCCAAATCCAAATAACACATCCCGCCGATTTACTGCCGACGTTTAATTCAATATCATAGCTGTCACTTACCTCAAAACCGCAATGATGCCTTGCAACCGCCTCATTGCCCATTGGCACACAAAGACTTATTCCGTTTTTTACGGCAACAGAAGAAAGACATTTTTCAAAAAGAGTATAACCGCTGTGACCACCCTCGTTTGTGCCCATTCCGATTAATATTGAAACACTTCTGCCCAGTTCATAAGCCTTGTTTACAATAAAATCCGCAGCCGTCATTATATCCGAATCCTGATATGCGGATTTTCCCGTTATAAACAGCCTTTCCTTTAAATAATTTTTTGCCTGTTTCAACTTTACAAAAATGATATCACTGTTCGGTGCGGCACCGTTTTTTCCTGCTGCCGCTATGGCAAGTTTTGTGCCGTGTCCGTCCGTTGACGGCGCAATATTTACGCCGTTTTTCACGGCTTCGTTTATCTCTTCGGAATTATATTCCCTGCCGTAGCAAAGCTCTTCGCCCTCGGCACCCTGATTCCAAAGTGATATAACCTTGCTTGTGTTATCCTCATATATAAACTCATCGTTCAATATATCTATGCCGTCATCGATTATGCCCACAAGCACACCGTTGCCACGCAAACCGAGCGTATTCTGCACACGTAAAATTCCGCTTTCATCCAAAGCATTTTCAAGCAATGCACCTTCATTCAAAGCATTTTCAAACTCTCCGTCAGTTGCCATAGGCGCAAGCAAAAGTGGAGTGCCTGCCCTTGCACCACTGCCGAAACTTTCATCACTTATGATTATATCATAAACCTTTTTCGGTATAAAAGCAAGTATATATGAGGTGCAAACTCTGCAAAATTGCACATTGTTTTCCGTAAATATATTTTCAAGAGTATTGCTGTAATCGAAGATAACATCGGCATATTCCTCATTTACGGCATTTTCTTTCACCTCTGCCACATTTATATTTCGCAGTAAATTTATTGTATTTTTGAAACAAAGTCTGCCATAGCCGTTTATTCTGTTGGGATAAATTTTGCCCTCATCCCTCTCCGCACCCTGCATAATATAGTATTTAAGTCTTTCTCCGAAAAGGTTATCATCATTTCCTCGCACAATACCCCATTCAAGCAGCAATGCCACACAGCCCGTTGCCATAGGTGCGGCAAAACTCGTTCCCGTAAAATAATCTATGTTTCCGCTTGACGATATGGCAGATATGTTCACCCCCGGTGCGGAAATATCGGGCTTGACACCTCCTCCCACAGCATACCCCCTACCCGAAAACGGTGCATCTGCATTGTTACTGCCGTCAAAAGCGGCAACCGATAAAACCGCTGTGGAAGTTGAGGGTATTGTAATTGTTGTGTCCGTACTCGGTGACAGAAATGATACGGAAGACAAAATCGGAAGCCAAATATCCACATTCTCGTAACCGTTGCCGAAAAACTTTATTTTCCATATTCCTCCCTCCAAAAATCCTTCTGTACTTTCCATTGATATGTAAATTTCACTCTCGCCCGAATAAGGTGAAACCTCCCCAAACACACCACGCACCGTTGTATTGCCGAATTTTCTTTCAAAACTTTTTTGACGATAATCCACAAAGCCCGTTGTATTTCCCGAGGGTGAAATCATTTCCAAAGAAATATTTTCGGACGGTTCTTTCCATATCGAAAAACTTACGCTTTTAACATCATCATCAAGCCTGAATTCAACCGTTTTACCGACATCCGCTCTGTAGTGCCCCGACTTATTACCCTCGTTGCCCACGGAAGCAACAATATTTATTTTTTTCAATACGGAAATCTCGGCAATGTACTGTTCAAAAAGCGATTTACCCGTGTGAGCGCCGTCATTTGTGCCGTATGATAGGTTTATTGCCGCAGGCACATTCATATTTATCGCTAAATCGGAAATATATTTAAGCCCTTTCATAATTTGAACCGATGAAGCATATCCTCGAGAATCATCTATTTTAACTGCCGCCAACCACGCACCGTAGGCAACTCCGCTGCTGCCTGCCGCAATTGATGCAACCGCCGTACCGTGATTTTTAAAATCGTTACCTTTGAAATTTCCGCTCAAAATTTTCTCATAGGTATATGTTTTTTCATCAACGGCATCATACACACCGATAAGCCTGTCACCAAACTCCGTAACAATGTTGCTTATTCCCGAATCGATTACGCCCACGAGCACACCTCTTCCTGTCAGTCCGCCCCTTGATATCTCGGTCACACAGGCGGCACGCTGTGCCTTTTCATCGGCAAAATAAAGCCTTTTCGGTGTGTCTATGTACTCTACTTCGGAATAATTTTTAAGCAAGGCTATATCCTCGATACTCATTTTTGCAATTGCAAAACTTTGCGAAAGTATAGTTATTTTTATATTAGTTTCACTTTCAATATAGGAAATATCCCCGCTGTATCTTATTATAAACTCTTCCTGTTTGTCTTTTGCTTCAAACTCCTCTTTATAAGCAACCTGCGCCGATACTTCACTCAAAATTATCACCTCTTAACAATATATTCCCGCACCGAAAATATATACAAAAATTATCAATAAATATTATCTAAGTTGCACAAAGTTAAAAATATATACAAAAATTTAAAGGAAATTGACAAATTTAGCAGAATTATAAGAGCATAAGCTTGTTGCATTTGTGCATTACATTCAATATTTACTTTGTATGAATTTTAATATATCGCACTTTTGCCAACAAAATATAACTAACATTTTAGGGGTGTGATTTTGTATGAAAAGCTATTCAGCTGAAAATATCCGTAATGTCGTAATTTTGGGACATAGCGGTTGCGGAAAAACTACCATTGCAGAGGCTTGTCTGCACGTTAGCGGTGTGTCAAAGAGATTTGGCCGTGTTGAAGAAGGTAACACAATAAGTGATTACGATCCCGAAGAAATTAAGCGTAAGGTTTCAATCAATGCATCTATGATTCCCGTAGAATGGCTTGATGAAAAAATCAATTTTATAGATACTCCGGGTTACTTCGACTTTGTGGGCGAAGTTAAGCAGGCACTCAGCGTTGCGGATTTGGCACTTATCGTTGTCAACGCAAAAAGCGGCATTGAAGTTGGTACGGAAAAAGCTTGGGAAATGGCAGAAGAAATGGGTATCCCTAAGATGATTTTCGTCAATGATATGGACGATGAAAATGCTAATTTTGATGATATAGTTGAGAGTTTAAAGCAGGTTTTCGGTAAGAGTATTGCGCCTATTCAGCTTCCTTTCTATGAGGGTGGCAAGTTTGTGGGCTTCGTAAACACGGTAAGACGTGAAGCAAGAAAGTTTGAAAACGGTATGGTTGAGCCTTGCCCTATGCCCGATGGCTTAGAGGACGATGTTGAAGTTACCAGAACTATGGTTGAAGAGGCTATCGCCGAAACGGATGATGAGCTTATGGAAAAATTCTTCAATGAGGAAAGTTTCGAGGTTGAAGAAATACATAAGGGCTTGCAGACAGGTATCGTTGACGGTACGGTTACGCCTGTTATTCTCGGTGCTGCAATCTACACCATCGGTATAAGAGTTATGATGAACTCCATCAATAAGTATCTCCCACCGACAAACAAGGTTAAACCAACAGTTAATGCCGTAAATCCTAAAACGGATGACATTGTTGAAATTAATTGTGACGAAACGGAGCCGCTTTCAGCCTTTGTATTCAAAACAATCGCCGACCCTTATGTTGGCAGACTCAGCATATTCAAGGTTTGCTCAGGCGTTATGAAGAAGGATACAATGGTTAAGAACGTAAACAAGAATATAGCCGAAAAAATCGGTCATATATACATATTAAGAGGTAAAGAGCAGATTGAAGTTGATGAGCTTAAGGCAGGCGACATCGGTGCTATCGCAAAGCTTCAAAACACAAGCACAAACGATACACTTGCATCAGCCGACAGACCAATTCAGCTTGAACCCATCACCTACCCCGCATCACTTATGAGCAAGGCTATAAAGCCAAAGGCAAAGGGTGATGAAGATAAGCTTGCAGGTGCTATCGCCAAAATTCTTGAAGAAGATAAAACCCTCAAATTCAAGGTTGATAAGGAAACGAAGGAATCCGTTATCAGCGGCATAGGCGATACTCACATTGATGTATTCGTAAGTAAACTTAAAACAAAATATAAGATTGACGTTGACCTTTCAGATCCTATCATTCCTTACAGAGAAAAGATTAAGGATAAGGTTCAGGTTAGAGGTAAATATAAGAAGCAGTCAGGCGGTCACGGTCAGTTTGGTGATGTTCTTATGGATTTTGAACCTGCAGCAGACCAGACAAAGGCTTATGAATTTGAGGAAAAGATTGTCGGCGGTTCAGTACCAAAGCAGTATTTCCCTGCTGTTGAAAAAGGCTTGCAGGAATCAGTTAAGGCAGGTCCTCTCGCAGGATATCCCGTTATCGGCATAAAGGCAACTCTTGTTGATGGTTCTTACCATCCCGTTGACTCTTCCGAAATGGCATTCAAGACGGCTACCACAATGGCATTTAAGGATGCTTTCATGAAAGCTAAACCTACTCTTCTTGAACCTATAGCTTCCGTTGTTGTAACTGTTCCCGACAGCTACACCGGTGATGTTATGGGCGATATGAACAAGAGAAGAGGACGTATTCTCGGTATGGATAAAGTCGGCAAAAAGCAGAATATTCAGGTTGAAGTGCCAGTTGCGGAAATGGCATCCTATTCCACAGACCTCAGAAGTATGACTCAGGGTCGTGGTGAATACACCATGGAATTTTTGAGATATGAAGAAGCTCCGAGAGATGTTCAGGAAAAAGTAATTGAAAAACGCAAAAAAGAGCTTGAAGCGGCAAGCAAATAATAAATTGTCTACATAATATTTTTTCTCTTTTTAAGACGGCGTCCGACTTGTTTCGGGCGTCGTTTTACATTTGTTTGTAAATTTCACCGGTTATTATTGACTTTATAACATAACAGGTATATAATTGCCTTAGTTCAAAAAAGGAAGTGATAAATATGTGGTTTATACTTGCCCTACTTTCAGCGGTTTTCGCCGCACTCACATCTATTTTGGCAAAGGTGGGTATCGAAGGAGTAAACTCAAACCTAGCCACCGCAATACGAACAGTTGTCGTTCTTGCAATGGCTTGGGGCATGGTTTTCCTGACAAATGCACAAGGCGGCATAGGTGACATAAGCAAAAAAAGCTGGCTGTTTTTGATACTCTCCGGCATAGCCACAGGCGCATCTTGGCTCTGCTACTACAAAGCCTTGCAAATAGGAGCAGCATCAAAAGTTGTCCCGATAGATAAGCTGAGTATAGTAATCACACTTGTGCTTGCATTCACATTCTTGCACGAGGAAATAACAGCAAAAACACTAATAGGCTCAATACTGATAACCGCAGGTACATTATTTATGGTTCTTTAACAAAAAAGCCGAATATCCCCAATCAAACGGGAATATCCGACTTTTTTATTTTATTATTCATTATTGCATAAAAAATTTAGAAAATTCAAATCTTAAAAATACAAACCTAAAAAAATATAATTATTCAATCCCTTTAGTTTTCGCCTCATCCGTCATTTTTGCAAGCAAAAATGACACCTTCCCCGTAGGGGAAGGCTAATGGCGGCTTCGCCGCTTAAA
>CAZUXS010000067.1:0-11709 GCA_964624605.1 uncultured Lachnospiraceae bacterium
ACGGTGCTCCACCACACGGCGGTCTTGCATTCGGTCTTGACAGACTTGTAATGCTTCTTAACGGTGCGGAGAGCATAAGAGACGTAATAGCATTCCCTAAGGTTAAGGATGCAAGCTGTCTTTTAACCGATGCACCTAATATTGTAGAGCCAAAGCAGCTTGAAGAGCTTGGCATAGAGATTTCAGCAGAGGTAGAAACTGCGGAGGAATAAGCTAAAATGTTGGATTTTAACAAGGAGCTTGAAAAATTTGAGCCTATGCAGGAGGTATCGGTGAACGATGCCGATGCACCACAGGCTGATGATGTTGATGATATAACCGATGTTCTGCGTATTTTGGCGAATAATAAAATGAGGGCAGACAAGTGAAGAAAATCGATGTGATTTCCGAGAAAACCATAAGAGTAATGATTGAAAATTTGTCGGTTAAATGTTATAACGACGGTCTTGAAAGAGTCAAAAACAGGGAACTGACAAATGCCGCAGAGTTGCTTAAAAAAAGCGTGTTATATAACGGCAAAAACATAAATGCAAGAAACTTGCTCGGCTTGGTGCTTTATGAAAAGGGCAGATACGGCGAGGCTGTAACGCAGTGGCGACTCAGCCTTAAGCTAAGCCCGAATGATAACATAGCCGAGGAGTACCTTAAAAATCTTTTATCCGACAAGCGTTTTTTGAAAAGACTGGAGATACCCAAAATATATAACGAGGCACTGGAGCTTTTGAAAAACGGTAATGAGGACCTGGCGGCTATAAGGCTGAAAAGGATAATGGAGCTTGACAAAAAGTGCGTGGATGCCTACTGCCTTTATATCCTGCTGCTTATAAAGCAGGATAGGCGTGCGGAGGCATACTCCCTTGTGAAGAGGGTGTTCAGGCTTGATGCCGAAAACCCGACAGCGGCAAGATATATATCACAGGTGCGTAGTGCCAAAAAAGACGTTATTAAACCAAGGCGTGCAAGCATAGCCATAAGCGAAAATATTGTGATTGCACCCCTTGCGTTTGCACTTGGTGTGCTGTGCTGTGTTGTGGTGTATTTTACACTTGCTTTGCCTTATTTAAAGGAGCAAAACAATGCCGCCCTTGCCGATGTGAATGAAAAATACAATAAGTCCGTTGAGGAATATAACACAATGGTGGAAAAAGATGCCGCAAGCCTTGAAAAGCTGACCGAGGAAAATGAGAATTTGAAGTCTAAGCTTTACACATCAAATGAACAGCAGTTGCAGCAAAAGGTTTCGGAGCTTTCCGCTATACAGGACGAGTTTGACGAGGGTAATGAGCAGGATGCCGCACAGGCACTTTTGAAGGTGGATACCAACGGTTTCAGTGATGAGCTGAAAGAGCGTTATGAACGTATGAAAAAGGATATTTTGCCTACCGCCGCTCAAAAATACTACGAAGACGGTAAGTCCCAAATGAATAAGGGCAATACAAAACGTGCTACGGAGAATTTCGAGAAGTGCGTGGAGTGTACACAAGAGGGCGATGAAGTGAGGTACAGCGCAATGTATCAGCTCGGTAAAATGGCTGATGAAGCGGGTGACACCGAAAAGGCTAAGACATATTTCAAAGAAGTGGCTGAAAATCACCCCGTGAAAGCGATTAAAAACGAGGCACAGAGTTATATTGATGAGAATGAATAAAGTGTGTTGGTGAGTTAGTGGTTAGTATTAAGTGTTAAATGATTAAATGAGTTGGAATAACAGGGGGTGCTGTATAAACAGCACCTTTTTGTTAGTTTGATAAGGTTAAGTAATTATGATTGTTAGGCTTTGAGTGTGTGGTTTATTTGGAGTTTTGAAAACTTTTTCTATCGCAAAAAGTTTTCAAACTTTCAAAAATGCTCTTGGAGCAACATGGGGCTTTGCCCCATACCCCACTAGCTTTTTGAAAAAAGCTAGGCAAAAACTTTTCTATCGGCTTCGCCGGACGTTAAGTTTGGGTATGGCAATTTGTGCCCCCGAAAAGCGTTAGCTTTTCGGATTGAAAAGTTTTTGCTCCGCTTTTTTTAAAAAGCGGATAGGGTGGTGGGGCAACGCCCCACGGTCTTAAAAAAAGGAGAAAAAAGAACAGATGGATAATTTTAAGTTGATTAAAAAAGAGGAATTAAGCGATATAAAATCGGTGGGATATATATACGAGCACAGGACGGGTGCTAAGCTGGTGTTTATAGATAATGACGATGAGGACAGGGTGTTTTCTGTTGCCTTTAGGACGTTACCGACTTCGGATTGCGGTTTAGCGCATATAATGGAGCATTGTGTGCTTTGCGGTTCACAGAACTACAGGCTGAAGGACCCGTTTAATATACTTGATAAGGGGTCTATTCATACGTATCTTAATGCATTGACCTATCAGGATAAGACGTTATACCCTATAGGCAGTACAAATGAGGTGGACTTTGAAACGCTTATGCGTGTGTATCTTGATGCTGTTTTCAGAACGCTTATTTATGAGAATGAGGGGATATTCCTGCAAGAGGGCTGGCACAGTGACGGCGAGAAGATAAACGGTGTGGTGCTTAACGAGATGAAAGGTGCGTACTCTTCACCGGAGCGTGTGCTTGAAACGGCTATTAATAAGGAACTGTACAAGGGTACGGGCTATGCCTTTGCCTCCGGAGGTATGCCGGAGGAGATACCGAAGCTCAGTTATGCGGAGTTTTTGGAGTTCCATAGGGAGAAGTATCACCCGTCTAATGCTGTTATTTATTTATACGGTAAGTTGGACATAGAGAGGTATTTGGGGATTATAGACGGGGAGTTTCTTTCCGATTTTGAGTATAAAGCGCCTGTGTATAACACGGAGTTTAAGCTGCAAAAGCCGAATGATGTGAGTGTGGATTTTGAGTCAAAGGGTAAGAATATGCTCATGGCGGAGTATAACTATGTGGTGAAGGACTCAAAGGACTCGCTTGCTGTTGAGATACTCTGCGACCTTATATGCAACAGTGAGGGTGGTGCTTTGAAAGAGGCGCTGCTTAGTGCGGGGCTTGGCAGTGGTGTGAGCGGCAGCTTTAGTGATGACGGGTGTCTTGGGTGCATGGGTGTTTGTGTTGAGGGTTCAACCGAAACGGATGTTACTAAGTTTAAGGAAGTAATAAACAAGACAATTTCCGAGCTTAAGATAGATAGGCAAAAGGCGCAGGGTGTTATAAACAGGCTTAAGTTTTTTTTCAAGGAACAGGACTTCGGGTATAAGCCAAAGGGGCTTTTTTATAATGTGCTGTTGTTGCATACTGTGTTATACGGCAAGGATGATTTTGAGCCGTTGCATATAAATGCGTTGTTTGACGGTTTGGAGGACTATGACTGGGAGGGTCTTGCAAAGGCTGTGTTTGTGGACGGATGCTACGGCATACTTAATGCGGTGGATAAAAAGACCGAAGAGGAAACGGCTGTACCGCCTAAGAATAATGAGCCGCTACTCAGTTATCAGGCATCCTCCGACAGTGAAGAGGAGATAGCTAAGATAAAAACAGTGCCTATATCCAAAATCAGCCGTAAGGCGGTATATAACAGCTATGAGGTGAATGACCACGGGCTTTATGTGCCTGTTGAGGATAAGGGTATTGTGTATACAAATGTGCTTTTTGATACCTCCGCTTTGACACTTGACGAGCTTGCATATATGAATATATACAAGAACATTGTGGATTTATATGATATAGAGCTTTTCGAGGATATAGATTACTACACGGGCGGTTTTGATTGTGTATTTTCCGCAATACGTATCAAGAAAGACTTTAAACCCGTAATTTCGTTTAATATAAAGTGTTTGAGTGAGAATACGGAAAAGGCTGCCGATATACTCAAAAGAATGTTTGATATGAAGTTTGAGGACAGGGCACGCTTTGAGCGATTGGTTGAGGAACAGAGAGAGGATATAAAGCAGAGCTATGTCACAAGCGGAAGTGTGCGTGCTTTTTACAGGGCACTGGGCGGTATAAGCAAGGCAAGCGCATACACGGAGAATGTGAGCGGTGTTGAGTTTTACAAGAGATTTCGTAATATGACAACAGACGAGATTCTTGAGGGCATAGAAAAGGTTAAGGCTAAGCTTTTCACAAAGAGTGCCATGTTCTACAGTGTGACGGCAAATGCCGTTGACAGGGCTGTTGCCGAGAAAGAGGTGCGTGGCATATACGATGCTTTGCCTGTGGGCGAGCTTGTACCGAAGTGCGAAATTGTGCTTGGCAGGGATAATATGGGTATTATTTCCGAAACACAGGTGAACTACAATGCGGCAGCTTTTGAGATGGATTGCAAAAGCGGTGTGCGAAAGGTTGTAAGGCAGATAATAAGTCGTGAATATATGTGGGATAGGATAAGGCTTGAAGGCGGTGCTTACGGCGGCGGTGCGGGCTTTGTGAGCGGTAAGTATTGCTATCTTTACAGCTACCGTGACCCACAGCTTGAAAAGACTTATGAGAATTTCAAAAATTTGGGGGATTATCTTATAAATACGGATTTCTCACAAAAGGATATAAACCGTTTCATAATCGGTGCTGTGAATGAGGAGGACACTCCGGAAAAGAACAACAGCCTCGGTTCAATAGCAATCAGATATCATTTTATGGGTATAACAGAGGAGCTTTTGGATAAAAGACGCTGTGAAATGCTTGATACTTCAGCAGAGGATATAAAGCAATTCGGTCAAAGCTTGCTTGAGGGCAGTAAAAATGCCGTGCTGGTGAGTGTCGGTACGGAAAATGCGATAAAAGATAACGACATTTTTAAAGAATTTTTGCATATACATTGACTTTTATCGAAAGATATCATAAAATAGAAGTGATTGTAAAAATCGGTTAATGATTTTAAATAAAGCTCTATGGATTTAAGGAGGATAATTATGGATTACAAGTCAGCAGGTGTGGATGTTGAGGCTGGTTACAAGTCAGTCGAACTTATGAAAGGTCACGTAAAGAGTACATTCCGTCCGGAGGTACTTACGGATATAGGCGGCTTTGGCGGTCTTTTCAGCATAGCCAAGGCTAAAAATATGGAAGAACCCGTATTGGTGAGCGGCACAGATGGTGTTGGTACAAAGCTTAAGATTGCGTTCTTACAGGACAAGCACGACACAATCGGTATAGATGCGGTTGCTATGTGCGTGAATGATGTACTTTGCGGTGGTGCTGAACCGTTATTCTTCCTTGACTATATTGCGTGCGGTAAGAACTATCCCGAGAAGATTGCGGAGATAGTAAGCGGTGTTGCAGAGGGTTGCCGTCAGGCAGGCTGTTCACTCATCGGTGGTGAAACTGCGGAAATGCCCGGTTTCTATCCGGTTGATGAATATGACCTTGCAGGCTTTACGGTTGGTATACTCGATAAGCCAAAGACTATCGACGGCAAGAGCATTAAGTCGGGTGATGTGCTTGTGGGTATAGCTTCAAGCGGTATTCACTCAAACGGCTATTCACTTGTAAGAAAGATATTCAATCCTACAAAAGAAGTTTTGGGTGAGTATGTTGAGGAGCTCGGCAGCACACTCGGTGAGGCACTTTTGGAGCCTACAAAGATATATGTTAAGCCTGTGCTTGATTTGATAAGCAAGGTAAATATAAAGGGTCTGAGCCACATCACAGGCGGTGGCTTTATAGAGAATATTCCACGTATGATGCCCGAGGGAACAAAGGCTGTTATCAACGAGGGTACTTGGGAGGTTCTTCCTCTTTTTGAGCTTATGCAGAAGAAGGGCGACGTTGAAAGAATGAGTATGTACAACACATTCAATATGGGTATCGGTATGGTTGCGGCTGTTGCTAAGGAAGATGCGGAAAAGGCTGTTAAGGTGCTTGAAGAAAACGGCGAAAAGGCTTATATAATAGGTAGTGTTGAAGCAGGCGACGGCATACAGATTAACTTGAAATAATAAAAGAGGTGCGGATATGGTGAAAATCGGTGCTTTGGTAAGCGGCGGCGGAACAAATTTGCAAGCTATAATGGATTATCTTGATAACAACAAGGACGTTGATGCAAAGGTTTGTGCCGTTGTCAGTAATAAATCGGGTGCTTATGCGCTTGAAAGAGCCGAGTCAAGAGGTATAGAAACGGCGGTTATAAGCAAGAAAGACTATACCGAAAAAGGCGCTTTTGAGGATGCACTCATAGATTATTTCAAGTCAAGGGATATTGACCTTATAGTGCTTGCGGGCTTTATGGTTATATTGGACGAGAAGTTTATAAATGCTTTTGAAAACAGGATAATAAACATACATCCCGCACTTATCCCAAGCTTTTGCGGTGAGGGATATTACGGACTTAAGGTGCATGAAGCGGCACTTGCAAAGGGCGTAAAGCTTACGGGTGCAACCGTGCATTTTGTGAGTGCGGAGGCTGATGCGGGCCCTATAATTATGCAAAAAGCGGTTGAAATTAAAGATGACGACACGCCGGAGGTTTTGCAAAGAAGAGTTATGGAACAGGCAGAGTGGAAGATATTCCCCGAGGCTGTCAGACTTTTCAGTGAGGGCAGATTGCGTGTTGAGGGTAACAAGGTAAGAATATTGGAGAAAGGGGAACAATAATGAAGGTACTTGTAGTTGGCAGTGGCGGCAGAGAGCACGCCATTGTGTGGAAACTTTCACAGAGTGAAAAAATAGATAAGATTTACTGTGCACCCGGCAATGCGGGCATAGGTGAGCTTGCGGAGCTTGTGCCTATCGGTGCTATGGATTTTGATGCACTCATAGATTTTGCAAAGAAGAATGAGATTGACCTTACCGTTATAGGTATGGATGATCCGCTTGTGGGCGGTATCGTTGATGCCTTTGAAGCGGCAGGTTTGCGTGTGTTCGGTCCGAGAAAGAATGCGGCTGTTATAGAGGGCAGTAAGGCATTCAGCAAGGAGCTTATGAAAAAATACGGCATACCTACAGCAGCTTATGAAACATTCGATGATTACGAAAAGGCACTTGAATATGTTAAAAACGGTGATTTCCTCGTTGTTTTAAAGGCTGACGGTCTTGCACTTGGCAAGGGTGTGCTTATATGCAACACACTTGAAGAGGCCGAGGACGGACTTAAGTCAATGATGATTGATAAAAAGTTCGGTGCAAGCGGCAACAAGGTTGTTATTGAGGAATTTTTGACAGGTCCGGAGATGAGTGTGCTTTCATTCTGCGACGGCAAAACAATTGTGCCTATGGTTTCCGCACAGGATCATAAGAGAGCTTATGACAATGACGAGGGACTTAATACAGGCGGTATGGGTACATTTTCACCAAGCCGTGTATATACCGAAGAGCTTGCAAAGGATTGCATGGAAAAGATATACAAGCCTACCGTTGATGCACTCAATGCAGAGGGCAGAACATTCAAGGGTATAATTTTCTTCGGACTTATGCTCACACCAAAGGGTATGAGAGTTATAGAATACAATGCACGTTTCGGCGACCCCGAAACACAGGTTGTGTTGCCAAGACTTAAGAATGACCTCCTTGAAATTTTTGAGGCTTGTGTGGACGGCACACTTGACAAGGTTGACGTGCAGTGGGAAAACAGCGGCACGGCTTGCGTTGTTCTTGCCAGCGGCGGTTATCCCGTAAGTTATCAAAAGGGTTATGAAATAACGGGTCTTGAAGATGCCAAGAAAGCACCGAATACGGTTGTGTTCCATGCGGGTACTGCGCTTAAGGACGGCAAGTATGTCACAAACGGCGGCAGAGTGCTCGGTGTTACGGGTATAGGTAAGGATTTGGACGAGGCTATAAAGATAGCTTATGAGTCCGTTAAGCTTATAAACTTCAAGGATATGCACTACCGTAAGGATATTGGAATTAAGAAATACTGATATCGGAGGGATTGATATGAAGAGAATTGTATTTGGAAAGATTATAGTATCACTTATTATGATGTGTCTTATGTTTGCTTGCACAACACTTGTATATGCCGATTGCAATGTCAGTGTGACGGGCAATGTTAAGGTTGTGAAAAAGGGCGACTACATAAAAAATGATGTCAGCGGCGACCCTAAAATCGTAATCGGTTCATCCTCAACACATAAGAAAAGCGCAATTACGTTTTATGTGAATTTTGAGGGTGCAAACTGGGCAGGTCCGAAATCGGGCAATCTTTATACGGGTGTGACCTACACCGTTGAAGATATAAACAGGCTTTGTATTCAGGTTAATCAATCTTCATTTGATTTTAAGAAGAGGTCAATCGTGTTGCCTGTCAATGTTAAAATTGTGGGTGGCGGAGATATAACCGCAACAGTTGAGAGTAACGGCACATCCGTTTCCGATAAAACGGTTGTGTTTGCAAAGGGCGTGGATGGAAACGTATCCTTCGGAACAAATATGGATGGGGTTAAGGCAAGCGAATACTGTGAGCTTAATCCCATATATATAAACGATACCACAACTCAGGTGTATAAGGCAGGTACAAAATTTAAAGTAAGTGTTGACAACGGATATTATTTCACAAACAACGGCAGTATAAGTGCTACCGGTAAATTTGAGGGCAAATGCACTTTTAGTTTGGATGAAAGTGACAAGAGTGTGGGATATATCAACATAACCGAGGACACAGCTGCCGAAACGGGTAAGGTAAGTGTTGACGGACTTGTACTCAAAAGAAATGCCACGGGTGCTATCAAGGTTATTATGATTGAGATGAGTGGCAAGGGAATGGAACAGTATACCCGAAAGTTTGCCGCAGCAACCTACGATGCAAACTATGTGTATACTCCGACCACAACCGAGGCATCAACCGAGGCAACAACACAGGGACCGAAAAAGACTGTTGTTTTCAGTGTGAATTCGGACAAATATAATGTGGATGGTGTGAGCAGAAGCGCATATCTTCCGCTAAAGATTGAAAAAATGCACACGGTTATTCCGTTGGAGGTTTTCAGGGCTGTTTACGATGTAAAGGATGAAGATTTCAGCAGTGACGGAAACAGTGCAAAAATCAATTTCGGTGATAAGGTAATGACCTTTAAAGTAGGCTCATCCACCGCAGCACTCGGAGAAAACAGTGTTGATTTGAGTTATGATGTGAGCAGCGATGGCGGAAATTTATATGTTCCTCTTGTGCCCGTATTTAATGCTATGGGTGTGAAAAATGAAGATATAGTCTTTAATTCTGCCGACAAAACAATAACAATATATATAAGATAAACAATTGGCTCGGGCTGTTGCTAAAATAAAGTAACGGTCTGAGCTTTTTTGTTTATAGATTGAAATAATATAGTTTTTTTAATGGACATATTGCACAAAAAATAGTGATAAAATTAGTTGTTTTATTAAAAATTAAAGATTTATTAAAAATATTTAATTTTTTGATTGCAAAATTTCAGTATTATGGTATAATATAAACATACTGGTGTATCTTTGTATAGCTGTTGTTATGTACAGCTTGTATATTCATTGAAAGGTTGCGGCTGTCAAAAGTGACAGTTAGACTAAAAAAAGATATACAGAATCTTATTTCTTTTAACGAGGAGGAAGAAAAATTGGCTGAAATTATAGGTAATGAAGAATCTATGCTTGACAGAGCGTTTATGATGCTCGAGGACGAGGAATTTGAAGATGCCGATGCGATGCTTGAAAATGTGCTCAACACAAATTCAAGAAATGCGATGGCATACATAGGCAAGCTCATGGTTGAACTTAAGGTTGCCACAGTGGAGGATCTTTCAAAGGTAGATGTTTCTTTTGCAGACAATAAAAATTACAAAAGAGCTATCAAGTTTGCTACGGATGACAAACAGAAGGCTGAATTTGAAAGTTACGCAAAAAAGATTGCAAACACCGAAGCAAAGACAGAACCAAATAAGGCAGATACTGTTAAAAAGGATGAAAAGAAAGGCGCTGCACCGGTGTTTAATGCAGTCAATAAGGAAGTTTCCTCCTTTGATGAGCATGCTGCAATGAATGAGGGTAAGGTGCTTCTTGCACAGAGTAAGTTTGATCTTGCTTCAAAGAAGTTCACCGAGGTTATATCAAAAAATGAAAAAAATGCAGAGGCTTATATGTGCAGACTTTGCGCAAGTTTGAAAGTGCCCGAAATAGGTGCACTTGTGACTGTTAAAAAGTCATTTGCGGATAATGAGGACTACAAAAAGGCTTTACAGTATGTAACCGATCCTATGGATAAGATTCAGTATCAGAGTTTTTCACAGAGCTTCGATGCGCTTGCACAGGCAAACAAAAAGGCTAAGGAAGAGGCTGAAGCCAAGGTAAGAGCCGAGGCAAAGGCTAAGGAAGAAGAGGCAAAGAAGAGAGCCGAGGAAGCTAAAAAGAAAGCCGAAGAGGACAAGAAAGCAGCCGAGGAAGCCAAGAAAAAGGCAGCCGAGGAATATGCAAACTTAGCAAAGACGGCTAAGGAAAAGGCTGAAAAGGAGGCCGCAGAAAAGGCGGCAAAGGAAAAGGCTGAAAAAGAGGCAGCCGAGAAAGCCGCAAAGGAAGCGGCAGCGAAGGCTGAGGAAGCTAAAAAGAAAGCCGAAGCGGATAAGAAAGCAGCCGAGGAAGCTAAGAAGAAAGCGGCTGAGGAATATGAAAAAATAGCAAAGGCAGCTAAGGAAAAAGCCGAAAAAGAGGCAGCCGAAAAAGCAGCTAAAGAAAAAGCTGAAAAAGAGGCGGCAGCAAAGGCAGCCAAGGAGTTAGCCGAAAAGGTAGCTAAGGAAAAGGCTGAAAAGGAAGCGGCAGAAAAGGCGGCAAAGGAGAAGGCAGTTAAGGAAGCAGCCGAGAAGGCGGCAAAGGAAAAGGCGGCTAAAGAAGCAGCAGAAAAGGCGGCAAAGGAAAAAGCAGCTAAAGAAGCAGCCGAGAAGGCGGCAAAGGAAAAAGCAGCTAAAGAAGCAGCCGAAAAGGCGGCTAAAGAAAAAGCCGAAAAGGAAGCGGCACAAAAGGCAGAGGAAGCAAAGAAAAAAGCGGAAGAAGATAAGAAAAAAGCTGATAAAGAAGCGGCAGCTGCCGTAGCAAAGACTGAAAAGAAAGAAGAAAAGCAGGAGGCAAAGGCTGAGAAGAAAGCCGAAAAAGCCGAAGTTAAGCATCAGGATAAGGCTGTTGAAAACGCAGGTTTCAATATTAAACCCGAAGAGCTTATAAAGAGTGCTTTCCTTATGATAGAAAACCTTGAGTTTGATCAGGCTGAGGGTCTTTTGGATAAGGCACTTGGTATGGACCCTAAGAATGCCAAGGCTTATATCGGTAAGTTGCTTTGTGACCTTAAGGTGAGTAAGGAAGCAAATCTTCTTATGAGAAGCTCTGCTTTTGATGATGATGAAAATTATAAAAAAGCAGTTGAGTATGCACAGGGTGATGAAAAGAAGAGATATATAGATTACAGCGAGGCTGTAAAGAAAAATATCGTAAAGGTTAAAAAGAGAACTACCAGACTTGCTGCTATGCCTATTGTGGATAAGGCTTTCGATACTAAGATAAGTATTGCCGTAAATGTGAAGAGCAAAGAGGCTATCGTAATAAGCAACGGTGAGAGAACTCAGGTTGATGCCACAGCTTTCGGTGAAATGCAGAAGTGGGATGATATCATTGCTGTTGCGGCAGCAGATGAGCATATCGTAGGCCTCAGAACAGATGGCGGTGCTTATGCTTCCGGTATAAATGATGATAACCGTTGCAATGTTGTGAACTGGAAAGATGTAACGGAAATCTTTGTAGGCAAGGATATTTCCGTAGGTTTAAAGACAGACGGCACGGTTTTTGCGGTAGGTAACAACATTGTTGATATGTGGG
>CAZUXS010000068.1:0-11630 GCA_964624605.1 uncultured Lachnospiraceae bacterium
TCATCATCGGCAAAAACAGAAACATTTTGACTTAATAAAACAGCAGATAAAAAAATAAGTGAAAATTTAAATTTCATGGTAATCCCTCCATATATTTTTTGTAAATAGTAATAGAAAACTTTTTTCATAAATGAATAAACTTCATTTTATTCCGTATCGTCAACATCTTCCGAATGTTCAACCTTTGTCATATCATCAATGCCTGCACTGCGCACAATCGAATCCGAAAAGAAGTTGTAGATTATTTTATCGTTTCTCACACCGCAAAAATATCCGGATCTTCTTTGCTTACCGTTTTCATCGGGAGGAATTTTATACTCCTCTCTGTTGCCATCACTATCATAAATACCTATACAAAGAGTGTACTCATCGATAAACGGAACATATATTTTATTTTTATACAGTGTCATTTTTCCGCAGCCGTCATCACAGATATGATCTAAAATCACATCATTTGTGCCGTCGATATTGCATCTGTGCAATTCAAAATCGGTCATACCGGTGTAATTATTCAAAACTTTTGGATAGACATAATATTTATATTTACCGTCCGTAAGCACTTCATTTTCGGGCCATTCCGTTTTTTCATCAGGTGATAATTTTGTGGCTGTGCCCGTCGAAAAATCGTAGGAATACATATAAGTAACTTCGGGATAGCGTTCAACATTATATATTTGGGTATAAAATATATCGTTTTTATCCGACCTTATTTCACACATTGCACTCTCCGAAACCAAGTTTGAAAAATCCGCAACCACCCTATTTGTGCCGTCAAGATTTGTTCTAACCACTGTGGTACGCTTATCAAAAGGCACATAATAGATATATTTATGACCTATATAAATATTGTATGCGGCAGGGATAAGCTCCGTATTGTTTGTGCCGTCGGTATTGATTTTGTATAAAGCTATCTCATATCTTGAAGTATCACCGAAATTAACCGTATAGTAAATTTCATTACCGCTCACACCCTTTATTTTTATAAGGTCACTTTCGCCAAACTTGCACAATTCCGCATAACCGTTGTTATCGGCATCAATTTTGCAGATACTTTGGTTATCCTTTGAGAAATAAAAATTATTATCTTGAGGTATTATAACGGGTGTTGAATCGCAGCCGTACAATCGATACATGGTTGCAATAGCCTGTTCCCTTGTGTAATTCATCCAAGGTGAAAACTTATTTTTTTCCGTTCCGCTCATTACGGTTGTTTCACCGCTTTTAATCGAAGATATACTGTAAATGGCAGACTTTGCCCAAGTTGCAAAATAGCTTTCATCAATATATTTTTCATCTTTGGTTTCATTATTTTCAACAGCCGCTTCTTCGGCGAGGTTATTCAGCATCACAGCCGCTTCCTGCCTTGTAATATTGCTGTTGGGATTGAATTTATTGTCACCCACACCCGACACAATATTAAGAATAACAGCTGTGGTAACATAATCATCATCAACATCGGTGAACGGAGTTTGTAAATCCCGTTGTAGGGTATAGCCCGTTTTTGCCATATAAGTCTGAACGGCAAGGCGGCAAAATTCCGCCCTTGTTATGTTTTGTGTATAATTTGATTGCAAATTTTCGGGTACTAAGCCAAGGGCTATTGCTTTTTCAATGCTCTCCCTTGCCCAATCACTGCATACACTTGAAGTGCTTTGAGATGTTTTTGCAATATCACTTGCAAATGCTATATTGTAAAAACAAAACGTAAACACAGCAATTGCTGAAATAATTTTTTTGACTTTCATGATTCCACACCACCCTTTCACCGCTCATCAACTCAATAATTTTTCATCCGTTCCGTCTACATTTATTGAATATAAGGTGTCATTATATAATGAACGCAAATAGTATATTTTGCCGTTCTCTATTTTTACAATATCGACAACTTCGTCATCATCGTTTTGATAATGAGTTACATTTTCAAAATTACCATCAAAATCCAACCTTACAATGTTATTTGCACCTTGAGTAGATGTATTAAAATAGATATGGTCATCATAGAGTATAAGATCACCCAGTGCCGATTCGTTATAAAGCCTTGTTTCGTTATCACCGTTTAAATCACTTCTTGTAGGATAAGCTATACATGATTTTCCTGCAAAAAATTCAAGTGTATAATAAAAATTATATTTATCGTTATGTGCCTTTTTTTCATCGTATTTACTCAGAACATCGTTACATTCTTCCGATGTTATTTCCGTTTTTTCCGTCAAATCAAGCTTCATTTTATAGTGCTTGCTTTCATAATCACCGTGAACAATATAGTACAAATAATCGCCGTCCACAAATAAATTCATACTCGTTCCTGCGGAATCAATGACCTTTTTCTCGTTCTTTTCAACATCGTACCTTATCAGTTTTCCGATCATATTATCACCAGATATATCGGTGTAGGTATAAAAAAGGAAATCGCCGTATTTTTCAACACTTTTTTCCGTCATTTGTTTATATTGCCCGTCGTAAAACATTTCTTTGGTTTCACAGTTATAAAGCCTGAGCATTGTGGCAATCGCCTGTTCCCTTGTGTAGTTCATCCAAGGTGAAAACTTGCCGTTTCCCGTGCCGACCATCACATAGGTATCACCGCTTTTGATTCCCACAACGCTGTATATGGCAGACTTTGCCCAATCGGCAAAATAACTTTCATCAACAAATTTATTACTTGCCGAATTGTCTGTATCAACATTCAAAACGGTGGCAAGGTTATTCAGCATAACCGCCGCTTCCTGCCTTGTGATGTTGTTATCGGGTGCAAATTTGTTGTTGCCCACACCTGCTATGATTTTCATATTGTAGGCATTTGTTATGTAATAATCATCAACATCGGTGAAAGGTGTTTTTGCACTTGTGTCAATTTGATTTTTAGTTTTTGCTATGTATGTCTGCATAGCAAGACGGCAAAACTCCGCCCTTGTTATTTTTTGAGTATAATTTGACTGCAAATTTTCGGGTACAAGTCCAAGTTCTATTGCTTTATCTATACTTTCCTTTGCCCAATCATTGCATGATGTATCAATATTTTTTTCACTAACACCAGAACCCTCTTTCGGCTCGCTTACAATATTGCCGTCGGTATCATAGTAATCAATATCACCCGTAACATAACGGTTATCCAAGCCTACTATCGGGGTAAGTGCTTTTTGAGTTGTATAGTCATAAGCTGAATAACTTTCAACCGAATCCTTTGCATTGAAGTCATCATCGGCAAAAACAGAAACATTTTGACTTAATAAAACAGCTGACAGTAAAATAATTGAAACCTTAAACTTCATAGTTACATTCTCCCTTCATATTCAACAAAAAAGCCATAATTATCTCCAAAAGAATTATACTACTTGACATAAATTATGTCAATATTAAATCAGTGTTTTTGTTATACCTATTATATCTGCGTTATAAAAATCAGTTTTATAAAAATATAAAAAATAACGGACCGTCTTAATTGACAATCCGTTATTTCAACTTATCACTTATTACTTACCGCTTATCACTCAATACCGATAACCTTGTAATCCTGTGCTTCCACAGTGTTTTTAAGTTCTTCATTGCTTATATCTTCTTTGAGCGTAACAACAGCAGTGCCCTCTGTGTGGCTCACTTCCGCCTGCTCCACCTGTGGGAGGGCTTCAAGTACCTTTTTCACCCTAGCCTCGCAGTGACCGCACATCATACCCTCGATTTTAATAGTTTTTGTCATAATCTTATCCTCCTTGTTTTTTGTTTTTATTTTTTTATCACGACTTGCATCGTGAGGTTTGAACAAATTAAGTCTTAAAGCATTTGAAACAACGCAAAAGCTTGAAAGGCTCATAGCCGCAGCGCCGAACATGGGGTTCAGTTTCCAACCCAAAAGGTTTATCCACACGCCTGCCGCCAGCGGAATACCTATCACGTTGTAGAAAAACGCCCAAAAAAGATTTTGGTGTATATTTTTGAGTGTGGCACGGCTGACACGTATCGCCGCCGCCACGTCCGTCAAACTGCTTTTCATAAGCACAACATCGGCGGCATCGATTGCAATATCCGCACCTGCACCTATTGCAATGCCTGTATCTGCTCTCGTGAGTGCAGGCGCATCGTTTATGCCATCACCCACCATGGCAACCTTGCCCTCATTTTTAAGCCTTGATATGACAGCCTCTTTGCCACTTGGCAGAACACCTGCCACAACCTCGTCAACACCTGCCTGTGCCGCAACGGCTTTTGCACTTTTTTCGTTGTCACCCGTGAGCATTACAACACGTATGCCCATATTTTTAAGCTCTTCAACAGCTTTCGGACTATCCTCTTTTATTACATCGGCAACGGCAATTATGCCCAAAACATTGCTGCTCTTTGAAAATAACAAAGGTGTTTTTCCACTCTCCGAAATTTCATCGGCAATTTTTGTAATATCGCTGTCAACCTTGAATTTACCGGAAATAAACTTTAAACTACCACCGTAAACTTCATAACCGTTTAAAACAGCCGTGAGTCCGTTGCCGGGCAAAGCCTTGAAATTCTCAACCGTTTCGGCTACGGCATTGTCCTCGGTTGCCCTTTGCACAATCGCTTTTGCAAGTGGATGCTCACTCTTTAACTCCAAGCTGTAGGCAAGATTTAAAAGGCTTTCGGCTGTGTTGCCGTTTGTGGGGATTATATCCGTCACCCTCGGCTCTCCTTTTGTGATAGTGCCCGTTTTGTCAAGCACGGCAATTTTCGTTTTGCCCGTCTGCTCCAATGCCGCCGCAGTTTTGAACAATATGCCGTTTTTAGCACCCAAGCCGCTGCCGACCATTATGGCAACCGGTGTTGCAAGCCCCAAGGCACAAGGGCAGCTTATAACAAGCACCGAAATACCTCTTGCCAACGCAAAGGCAAAGCCCTCACCCACAAGCAGCCAAACCAAGGTTGTGACAACTGCAATTGTAATAACAACGGGCACAAAAACTCCCGATACTTTATCTGCAATTTTTGCCACCGGTGCTTTTGTAGCCGCCGCATCACTCACGGTCTTTATAATTTGTGAAAGCGTTGTATCTTCGCCAACTCTCATTGCCTCGCATTTTATAAAGCCGTTTTGATTTATTGTTGCCGATGAAACCATATCCCCCTCGGTTTTGTCACAGGGCAGGCTTTCACCCGTCAAAGCCGATTCATTCACGGCGGTTGTACCCTCTTTTATAACTCCGTCCACGGGTATACTCTCACCGGGGCGCACAACAAATATATCACCCTTTTGCACACTCTCAACAGGCACCGTTATTTCCTTGCCGTCTTTTATAACAACCGCTGTTTTCGGTGCAAGATTCATAAGCGACTTTATTGCATCGGTAGTCTTGCCCTTTGACCTAGCCTCAAGCATCTTGCCCACCGTAATAAGTGTCAATATCATAGCGGCAGACTCAAAATAAAACTCATCCATATAAGTCATAACAAGCTCCGCATTGCCGTGAAGCTGTGCATCACTCATCATGAAAAGTGCATAAGTGCTCCACACAAAGGATGCCATAGACCCCAAGGCAACAAGGGTGTCCATATTTGATGCACGGTGCACCAAGCCTTTAAAACCGCTTATGAAAAAGCGTTGATTTATTACCATTATTATTGCCGAAAGTATGAGCTGCACAAGCCCCATTGCAATGTGATTGTTGTTAAACCACCTCGGCAAAGAAAAGCCGAACATCATGTGCCCCATTGAAAAATACATCAACACGACAAGAAACACAAGCGAGGCAATAAGCCTGCTTTTAAGTGCCGAAAATGACTTATCCTCTGTCGGTTTATCGTTACTTGCAACCTTTTCGCCTTTCAAAGCCGCACCGTAGCCTGCCTTTTCCACAGCCGAAATTATAGCGGAAACCTCCGCAGTTCCCTCAACGCCCATTGAATTTGTGAGCAAATTTACATTGCAAAGCGTGACCCCCGCCACAGCCGAAACAGCCTTTTCCACCCTTGCGCTGCAAGCGGCACAGCTCATACCCGTTACATCAAATTTTTTCACACCCTCACCTACTTCATCAATTTTTGCAGTGTGACAACAAGCTCGTCAATCACTTCATCCTTGCCCTGCCTTATATCCCTTGCCACACAGTTATGAATATGGCTTGACAGCAATTCCTTGTTGAATGAATTGATAGCGGCATTCACCGCCGCCGACTGCACCAAAATGTCCGCACAATAAGCATTCCGCTCTATCATGCCTTTTATTCCTCTTATTTGCCCCTCAATCCTGTTTAACCTGTTTATGAGTTTCTTCTGTTCCTCCTCGGAACGTAGGGTTGTTTTTCCGCAACAACATTTTTCCGTATTTTCCATATAATTCACCTCACATATACCCCCAACGGGTATTTATAGTATATACCCCGTTGGGGTATTTTGTCAATACTAAAAATTGTGCCTCACCCAAATTTACCATTCTTCCACCACTCATCCACCGCTAAAGCGGTCCCCCTTCCCTAACTAGGGAAGGCTGAAAAAACCGCTCACCCAAATATGTTGACTAATGATTTTAAGCGGCGAAGCCGTCACTAGCCTTCCACCACGGGGAACTGTGAACAGCCCCACAAATTTGCTCGGGGTGTCATTTTTGCTTGCAAAAATGACGGATGAGGCGTAAAACTGAATGTAACCTCTCACCCCAATTCACCAGCCTTCCACCACTCATCCACCGCTAAAGCGGTCCCCCTTCCCTACTAGGGAAGGCTGAAAAACCATTCACCCAAATTTAGTGCAAATTCCTATATTCCCACTCACCCATCACACCCTAACACGGGTGGGTGCAGGGGCAACCCGCATAACACTCAAATGAGCCGCAATCCATCACCGCCCCTGCCCGTTAGGGGTTCGGGGCGAATTCGGAACGCCCCGAGGTTTTTGGTTCTTTTTTCGTAAAAAAGAACAATCCTTTTCCTAGTGATTATAGGAAAAGTAAATTTTCATTTGGAGCAAATATCATAAAACTTTTATGTTATACTGTTTATAACATAAAAAAGGCAACACCCCACCGGGAGGTGTCACCCTTATTTCACAGCTTTATTTCAAGCACAAAATCATCCATATAATATCCGCAGCCTATAGGATTTTTTTCGGCTCTTACAACTTCAAAGCCGAAGTGCTTATATATTTCAATTGAATTTGTGTTATACTTATTCACGTTCAAAAACACAGCATCATATCCCATATCCACAGCGGATTTTTTCACAAAATCCATAGCTTTTCTTCCGTAGCCGTTCTTGCGTTCATCCTTTTGAATATAGAATTTATCCAAATACAGCTCACCCTTTTTCGGATAAAAAGCAACATAGCCAATATATCTTCCGTCATTTGAAATTATAAAAAGGCTGTGACCGTTTTCAATTTGATTTTTAAGTGCTTCAACAGACTGAAATCTTTCAATCATATAGTCATTTTGCTCCGCTCCTATTATTGGGTCGTAGTGTTCCTTAACAACAGCGGCGGCAAGTTTTGAAAGTGCCTGTATATTTTCTTCGTCATTCAACCTTACTTCTATAAATTCGCACATTTTATTCAACCTCTTTTGATATTAAAACTTGAATGTGTCACTGAGTCCAAGCCACTTTTGATCTTTATCACTCAAATTGAGCTTTGTGCCGTCCTCGAGTGTGTAACCATCTGCACTTGCATTGCCGTTATATTCACCCTTAACACCAAGGCTTGCCCAATCAATACCTATCTCGGGGTCATTCCATGCAAGACCGCCCTCATCACCGGGGTGATAGAAATCCGTTACCTTATAGCAAAATTCAGCCGTGTCGCTGAGCACCAAAAAGCCGTGTGCGAAACCCTCGGAAATATAAAACTGCTTTTTGTTTTCCTCGGTAAGCTCCACGCCGTACCACTTGCCGTAAGTTTCACTGTCACTTCTAAGGTCAACAGCAACATCAAAAACACTGCCCTTTATAACACGCACAAGCTTGCCCTGTGGGTACTGCTTTTGAAAATGCAAGCCACGCAAAACGCCCTTTGTGCTCATACTTTGATTATCCTGCACAAACACCATATCAAGTCCCGCTTCGTGCATATCATTTTGATTGTATGTTTCCATAAAATAGCCACGGCTGTCACCATGCACTGTCAGCTCAATAACATACAAACCCTCAATAGGTGCTTTTGTAACCTTTATCTGTCCCATAACTTTAACCCCTTATCTGTTAGAATACATCTTTTTATAGTAGTTTTGATATTCACCGTTTATTATGTTTTCCCACCACTCACGGTTATTAAGATACCATTTTATCGTCTTTTTTATGCCGTCCGCAAACTTTGTTTCGGGCAACCAACCGAGTTCGTTGTGTATCTTCGTTGGGTCGATGGCATAGCGCATATCGTGACCTTTTCTGTCCGTAACATAAGTTATAAGGCTTTCGGGCTTATTAAGCTCCTTGCATATAAGCTTTACAATATCGATATTTCTCATTTCATTGTGACCGCCTATGTTGTAGACCTCACCCACTTTGCCGTTGTGAATTATCAAATCTATTGCTTTGCAGTGATCCTCAACATAGAGCCAATCACGCACGTTAAGACCTTCGCCGTAAACGGGAAGCGGCTTATCATAAAGTGCATTCGCAATCATAAGCGGAATGAGTTTTTCAGGGAAATGATAAGGACCGTAGTTGTTTGAACAACGGCTTATTGTAACAGGCAAACCATAAGTTCTGTTATATGCTAAAACAAGCAAATCGGCACCCGCCTTTGAGCTTGAATAAGGGCTGCTTGTGTGAATGGGAGTTTCCTCCGTGAAGAACAAATCGGGTCTGTCAAGCGGCAAATCACCGTAAACCTCGTCGGTTGACACCTGATGATAACGCTCAATGCCGTACTTTCTGCAAGCATCCATAAGTGTTGCAGTACCCATAATGTTTGTTTTCAAAAATATATCGGGATTTTCTATACTTCTGTCAACATGGCTTTCAGCCGCAAAGTTGACAACAATATCGGGCTTTTCTTCCTCAAAAAGTTTGTAAACAGCCTCTCTGTCGCAGATATCTGCCTTTACGAATTTGAAGTTTTCATTATCCATGACAGACTCCAACGTTGACAAATTTCCCGCATAGGTGAGCTTATCAAGGCAAATAATTTTGTAGTCCTTATATTTATCAAGCATATAAAAAATAAAGTTTGAGCCTATAAAGCCCGCACCACCCGTAACTATAACAGTTTTTTTCATTTTACATTACCTCAAAACATCAATGTATTTTCCGTCCAAAACATCCTTAAGATATTGACCGTACTGATTTTTTTTGAGCACCTCATATACCTTAAGCACATCCTCCTTACTTATCCAACCGTTCAAATATGCAATTTCTTCAAGGCAGGCAATTTTTCTGTGCTGATGAGTTTCAACCGTTTTCACAAAATTTGTGGCATCCACAAGGCTTTCGTGCGTACCCGTATCAAGCCATGTAAAACCCTGACCCAAAAGCTCCACATTCAAATCCTTGTTTTCCAAATAAATTCTGTTGAGGTCGGTGATTTCAAGCTCCCCTCTTGCTGATGGCTTAAGACTTTTCGCATATTCCACAACTCTGTTGTCATAAAAATAAAGCCCCGTAACACAATAATTGCTCTTAGGCACCTTCGGTTTTTCCTCAATTGAAACCGCTCTGCCGTTTTTATCAAATTCAACGATACCGAATCTTTCGGGGTCATCCACATAGTAACCAAATATAGTTGCGCCCTTGCCCTCTTCCGCATTTTTTACGGCAGCCTTCAAGCGTTTGTTCAGTCCGTGCCCAGCAAAAATGTTATCACCGAGCACCATAGCAACCGTGTCATTGCCTATAAATTTTTCGCCTATCAAAAATGCCTGTGCAAGTCCGTCCGGTGACGGCTGCACCGCATAGGTGAGGTTCACACCGAATTGATTGCCGTTGCCGAGCAAATCCTCAAAACGAGGTGTATCCTGTGGTGTGGATATTATAAGTATATCCCTTATGCCCGAATTCATAAGCACCGACATAGGGTAATATATCATAGGTTTGTCATATATAGGCAACAGCTGCTTTGATGTCACCTTTGTCAGCGGATAAAGCCTTGTGCCCGAACCGCCTGCAAGAATTATGCCCTTCATTTTTATACCACCTGTATACAAATTTCTTATTTCTTTTGTTATTTTATCATATACTTTTCACAAAGTCAACAATTTGAAAATTTTAAGCCGACTATTGAAAATTGCGACAAAATCCGTTATAATTATACATAGAAATTACGTCTTAAATTCAGGAGGATAATATGAAAATAGCATCTGTTTTTGAAGCAAAGAAAGCGGAGAACAAGCCCGTGCTTTCATTTGAAATTTTTCCGCCCAAGAAAGAGGCGGCTTTAAAGAACATAGACGAAACATTGAGCCTGCTTTGTGCACTCAATCCCGATTTTATAAGTGTCACCTTCGGTGCGGGCGGCAGCTGTGTGGATAACAAAACCGTTGAAATAGCAAAAAAGATAAAAAACAACTACGGCATTGAACCGCTTGTGCATATCACCTGTTTGCACTACGGCAAGGATGATATACTTTCCATACTCTCACAGCTCCAAAAAGCGGATATACAAAACGTGCTTGCCCTGCGTGGCGATATCAACCCCGATATTCCGGTGAAGCACGATTTCAAATATGCAAATGAACTTGTGGAATTTATAAATTCACAGGGTGATTTCGGCATAAGTGCCGCTTGCTATCCCGAAACGCACCTTGAAGCACCCGATGCCGCAACCGATATTAAAAACCTCAAAAGAAAGGTTGATGCAGGTGCAAGCCACCTTGTTTCTCAGCTGTTTTTTGACAATGATGTGTTTTATAATTTCTGCGACAAAATAAAGGCCGAGGGAATAACCGTACCCGTGGATGCGGGTGTTATGCCTGTCACAAACAAGGCTCAAATTGAGCGTATGGTGAATATGTGCGGTGCTTCACTCCCACCAAAATTCAAAAAAATACTTGATAAATATGAAGATAATAAGGATGCACTTTTTGATGCGGGTATGGCTTACACTATAAATCAAGTTGTGGATTTGATTGCAAACGGTGTTGACGGCGTGCACATCTACACAATGAATAACCCTGTTGTAGCAAAGAAAATCTGTGACGGAATTAAAAATTTGGTATAATGCAATAGGTAAACAGAGGTAGGGACAGAGGGGGACGTTTTTTCTGTCAGCAATTGTGGTTAAGTAGTTTACTCCAACCACCCCGTAAAACGGCAATGTCATCAACTTAAGAAAACTACTATATCCACCCACACCGTAAAACGGGTGGGTGCAGGGGCAACCCGTCACATACTCCGCTGAGCCGCCGCACTCTCCGCCCCTGCCCGTTAGGGGTTCGGGGCGAATCGGAACGCCCCGAGGTTTTTGGTTCTTTTTTCCTAAAAAAGAACAATCTTTTTCCTAAAAAAGAACAACGGAGCTTTCTCAATTGAAAACTCCGTCATTTTTTATTTATTCATTATTTCAGCCTTCATTTTTAAGCAATTCCACAACGTCAAGCATATCCACGTTTCCATCGCCGTTGATATCGGCTCTTTCATCGTCGAAGTTATCGCCGTCTATATCGGATATAATCTTCAAAACAGCCGCCGCATCAACCTTATCTATGCTGCCATCCATGTTCACATCACTTGCCAAATCTC
>CAZUXS010000069.1:0-11505 GCA_964624605.1 uncultured Lachnospiraceae bacterium
AAGTGTGCATAAGCGAGGGAAAATTCCATCAAGTTAAGAGAATGTTTGAGGCACTAGGGTGCAAGGTTGTATATCTTAAGAGAATGAAATTTGGTGAGATTGAACTTGATGAAACATTGAAAGAGGGAGAATATCGCCCACTTAATGCCGAGGAAATGAAGTATGTGGCTGAGGTTGTTGGGTAAGCATATAAAAATACGTGGTGTCGATTTCGGTTGACAGAGCCCGTTTCAAGTTTTGTGTAAACACAAAAAACTATGTATATCAATAGGAGCAGAACCGGCAAAGTTCTGCTTCTTGTTTATATAATACGCTTCAAATTTTACATTAAGAAAATATATTTTACATAATTTCAGACCAAAAGGGTATTTCTTTAAAACTATTTAAAGATAAAAATAGTTTTCTTCTGCCAAATTCAACATTAAAATAATCTTTTAGATTTTTACCATAATATACAACATCTACACCACTTATCGAAATAACCGGAGGGTCATTGTATAACTCAGGAATATATCTATGAGAAAATATGGGAATTAATTTAGGTGCCTTAGCTAACCTTTTCCTTATTTCATTTATTTTTATTGTTTCTTCAGTTGGTTCAATGCCCCAATTATCATTCCAATATACATCCTCTGCCATATTATATACATCAAAATATGGTGTATTAATCATACTTTGTATATTGGAAATATTTTCAGATGAAAAATTTCTCCAATTATAAAATCCATTTGAAACAGGTAGAGCTATTGAATAAAACTTTTTTAAACTTAAAGGAAACTGAATATTATATACCTTTTCAATTTGACATATTTCAGAACTACTTAATGGTTCTTCAATCTTTATACCATTTTTTTTTAATATCAAAAAAATTTCTTTATACATAATAATTTCCTTATTATTCCGTAATTTAAAGATTGAGCTTCTAAACTTTTATTTACCACTTCATCCAAATCAAGCCATGAATCCGGTTCTACATTACCGGTATAAGGTTTTCTGGTATATAAAGCCCCTTTTTTTAGTGCTGCGTAATTTGCATACTTTCTTAGTTTTCCTTTTGTACTACCCCTACCTGTGCTTGATAATTTGCTTTATTACATCCTTAATAGCTTTTAACCCTCTCCGGTTATAAAAACAGAGAGGGTCAAAACAGTAAATTTATAAAATTTTTATAATTCCAAAAGTTTAACGGCATCAACGTAGCTTGCTATGCCCTCAACAACCTTTTTGGCTTCTTTCATTGCAAGAACTACGGTTGCAGGTTGGTGAACAACGTCGCCGCCTGCGAATACGCCACGAAGTGTTGTCATACCATAAGGCTTTTCCTTTGTTATGAGGTAGCCCTTATCGTCAACTTCAATTCCCTCGGTTGTTGAAATGATTCTTCTTGCGGGTTTTGCACCTATTGCTATAAGAACCTTGTCGGCAGGCACAATAAGTTCCGTGCCGTCTTGGTCAACCTTTAAGCCGACAATCTTCTTGCCGTCCTTATCGGGGATATATTCTATGGAATTTGTGTTCCACATAAATTTTACGCCGTCGGCAACAGCTTCATCATATTCAAGCTTTTCGGCTGAAATTGTGTCAACCGTACTTCTGTAAATTACGGTTACTTTTTTAGCACCCATTCGCAGTGCTGTTCTTGATGCGTCCATGGCAACGTTGCCCGCACCTATAACAAGCACGGTATCGCCGGGCTTAACGGGTACTTCCTTTCTTTCAAGGCTTCCGCTGTTGAAAAGTGCCACCATTCTCAAGAAATAATGTGATTGAACAACACCACGCAAATCCTTGCCCGGAATATCAAGCTCTCTTGAAAGTGCCGTACCTGTGCCTATGAAGATAGCATCAAACCCCTTCTTGAACATATCATCAATAGTCATATCATTGCCGACAAGCACATTTGTTTGATATGTAACACCAAGCTCGGAAATTCTCTTTGTTTCACGTCTTACAACGTCCTTTGGCAGACGGAATTCGGGTATACCGTAAAGAAGAACGCCACCAGGCTCGTCCTCTGCTTCAAAAACCGTAACATTAAAGCCCATTGTTGCAAGGTCACCCGCAACCGTAAGACCTGCGGGGCCTGAACCTATAACCGCAACATTACCCCTTGTTTTTGGCGGTATTTTTTCTCTTGTGAGGTTCATTTCGTAGTCGAAATCGGCAACAAACTGTTCAAGCTTACCTATTCTTATAGGTTTGTTTGCCTTGTTGAGCACGCAGTGACCCTGACATTGCTTTTCGTGAGGGCAAACACGTCCGCAAACAGCAGGTAAGTTTGTTTTTTCCGCAAGTATGCTTCTTGCTTCACCGAAGTTACCTCTTGAAAGCTGATGTATAAAATCGGGTATTTCGTTTTCAATCGGGCAACCCGTTTTACACATAGGCTTTTTGCAGTGCAGGCAGCGTTTTGCTTCCGCAATCGCTTCTTCCATTGTGAATGGCTGTGAGTCATAAACGGCATCACTTAAACTGATAGTGTCATTGTTCATTATGTATCCTCCTCTTGAATTATATTATTTTTCTATTATATTATAAAGTTTATTTATAAGTCTTGAATTATCTTCGGGTAAAAGTATGCAAAATCTTATAAAGCTTTCGCCAAGATACGAGAAATCGGAAGCATCTCTCACAAGAAGCCCGTCACGTATAAGATTTTCAAAAATTTGGCTTGATGTTATATCATCCCTCAAAAGCTTGAAAAGGAAGAAATTTGATTGCGTATCGTAAAGCTTTATGTTCTTCCATTTTGAAAGCTCTGTTTTTATTTTGTTTCGCTCACTTGTTATGAAGTCTTTTGTTTTTTTCTCAAACTCCGTGTCGGTAAACATTGTTTTGCCGCACAATTCGGCAAAGCTGTTGACAGACCAAGGGTCTTTTTTTGTGTTTATTTTTGATATGATGTCCTTGTCGGAACATATACCGTAACCAAGCCTAAGCCCAGGACAAGCAAAAAACTTTGATGTACCCCTTGTTATGAAAAGTTTTTTGAATTTATCCGCAAGCGGCACGGCTGAAATTTTCACATCCTCATCGGCAAATTCGATGTAGGTTTCATCTATCATTGTGTATATGCCGTTTTGCTCGCAGTGGGTGAGTATCTCGCTTGACTGTTCTTCACATACGTAGCTTCCGGTGGGATTATTAGGGTTGCAAATAACAAGCAAATCGATATCGCTTGTGAGTGCTTCTTTCAGTTTATCGGTATTAAGTTTGAAGTTTTCACTTTCTTCAAGCTCAAAAAGCACAACACTGCCGCCCGTAAGCTCAATTTCTCTTTGATATTCTGAATAAGCGGGTGAAACGATAACGGCTTTTTTGGGGCTTACGGTTTTTATAAAGCCCGAAATAAGCTCGGTTGAACCGTTGCCCACTATTATATTTTCACTGCTTGTGCCTGTGTATTCGGCTATAGCCGCCCTAAGCTCCACATAGCTCACATCGGGATAACCCGTTATAACATCGGGATTGTTTATTATGGCATCACGCACCGATTGCGGCAATCCCAAGGGGTTCACATTTCCGCTGAAATTTTTGATATCCGCCTTGTCTATGCCGTATAATCTCGAAACAACGTCGGTATCTCCGCCATGTATATTATTTACTTTCATTTTAAAAACTTCCTTTATTACGTTCTATAGTATAAGTATAACATAAAATTAGTAATAAAAAAAGTCTTTTTTATCTAAAATTATTATTTTACGGATAAAAAAGCTCCGCAGAATTAACTGCGGAGCTGAAATTTTTTGAAAGCACAAATACTATTATTTTGGCATTTAACTTATAAATTTATAAATTACTTATTATCTGCAATATTGGCAATTTCAATTGCATCAAGCATATCAACGCCCTTGAATACGCCGTACTTTTTCTTTTCGGTATTGTCAACCTTCACATCGGCAAATTTAAGAATATTACTGTTAAGTTCATCTGCGCCTGAAAGATGCTTCAAAAGTATAGCAACATCAGCGTGATCAATTTTACCGTTGAAGTCAAGGTCTCCCATATATCCGAATAATATATCATAGTCATCCTGAGCAACGGTATATGTTCCTTCCTCGCATGAAGTACCGGATGCATATATTGCATCTGTACCACCATTGGCATTCTTTACGGTGAGAACATCTCCTGTGTACACAACATCACCGCTCTTAATTACGTTTCCGTCTGCATTTGTAACTGTAACATAATCAGGAATTGTTGTCGTAACCTTAATTTTGCTGTAGTTATCGACAAATTCAACCGGTTGTAAGGTACAGCCTGCTGATTCCTTAGCTTTAACATAGGTGGCTGCCTGTCCGCCCTCTGTACAGTAGATTGTAAATTTATCCGCAGCAGGGAATGGATCGTCATCACCGCTTCCTATCTTTACTGTAGGAGGTATTACAACTGTTTCTATATTTGTACATCCTGCAAAAGCCTTTGCTTCAACACTAAGACCGGTATTAAGTGATACTACCTTAAGTGCCGTGCAACCGTTGAAAGCATTACTTTGAATCTTTTCAAGACCCTGATTGAAGATTACATTTTCAAGTGAGGTACAACCTGAAAATGTAGATGTCTGAAGTGTCAAAAGTGCGGCAGGCAAAACAATTTTCTTAAGAGATGTACAGTTTGCAAAAGCACTTTGCCCCATCGTGCTTATATTTGAGCCAAGCTCAACATCTTCAAGAGCTTTACATCCGTTAAACGCTGTTTTACCGATTGATGTACATCCCTCACCGATTGATACTGATTTAAGAGATGTACAACCTGAAAACGCACTTGCACCGATTGATGTACATCCCTCACCGATTGATACTGATTTAAGAGATGTACAACTTGAAAACGCACTGTCACCGAGGGCTGTAATACCGTCACCGACCAATACATTTGTGAGGGCTTTACAGTTTGAAAATGCACCTTTTCCAACAGTACCTGTGGTCATAGCTGTCAAATCAAGCTGCTTAATATTATTACAGCCTAAAAAAGCATTTTCTCCGATTGATTCACAGTTTTTCGGAATTGTGAATACGGGAGAAGCATCATCTGCGATAACAACGTCGCCGGACTCACCTATTCCTTGGTCTGACATTTCCCACTTATCTGTGCTGCAAAGTGATGAACAGTTACTAAATGCAGTTTTACCTATTGTTTTGAGGTTGTCATCGAATACAACGGTTGTAAGATTGGTACAACCACTGAAGGAACTATCTCCAATTACCTCCATACCGGATAAATCAACTGCCTTTAAAATTTTAGTCATTGACTCTTTTTCGGCTTTTGAAATAAATGAAGCGGCAATATACGGAGTTATGGCTTCGTCACCGGCAAGTTTGCCAACCTCGTTAAAGGTGAGCTTTTCAAAGCCGCCTCTGTAGCCCTTTACAACCTTAACATAGTGATTACCGCTCTCATCCTCTGTTATAAATCTATTATCGTAATCATCTATTTGGTTGTCGGTTATTTTTACATCATCAAATATCAAATAATCCTTATCCCTTATTTCATTAGGTATAGCAGAAAAATCATATTTGGTTGAAGGTGTAGTAGATCCGTTAGCTTTTGTTACATCTCTGATACTGCCACCTGCAAATTCTTCAACGTATGACCCCTCGGGAGCATAAAATGTTGTCAATGACGTACAGCCATCAAATGAATTGGCTGCAACTATTTTAACAGACCTTGTGAGTGTAACATCCTCAAGAGCTGTACAATTGGCAAAGGCATTTGTAGCAATTTTTACAAGGAACTTGTTGCCCTTGAAGTGCTCAAGGGATGTACAATCCGAAAATGCACTATCGGAAATGTCAGCTGTGTTTTCACCAAGGGTGACATTCGTAAGTGAGGAACAACCCATAAACGTTTCAGCGGTAAGCTCGAGGAGGTTATCGTTCATAACAACCGTTTCCAAAGCAGTACAGCCCTTGAACACACCTTTACCCAAGGTTGGGTTTGTGCTTATATCATTATTCCAATTTGTTGCATCCACAGATTTAAGTCCGGTACAATTCGAAAAAGCGTTGGCTCCGAGTGTGCCCACAGTGGAGTTAAGCACAAGTTTGTTGATATTTTTGTTTCCCGTGAATGCACCCTCACCTATTGATGCCCAGTAGTTAAGCTCGCTGAAATCAAGAGCACAGTTACGGAAAGCATATTTACCTATTGTACTGGTTATTTTTTTGTTTGACGTTAACTCATCTTTGTCATGTATAAGAGTTTGAAGATTTGTGCAACCGTCAAAAGCAGACTCAGCTATAGTACAAACATTGTTTATTTGAAGCTTTTTCAATGATTGACAATTTAAAAAGGCATTTTTATCTATATTTACTTTTACTTCGGTTGCCGTAACACCGGTACCGCTTGATTTGTACCCGGGTGTTGTATTTATTACAACATTCTCAACGTTGGTATTATTTTCAAACACATTTTCTGCAATTTCTTCAAGTGTATCCGGTGCAATATAGTCTTTATCGGGTTTTGCGGCAGGGTAAGCTATGAGTTTGGATACCGTAATGAAAAATTTATCATTTCCATTATCATCTTTGAGATATTTGCCATCCTCTCCGACTATTTTGGTACCTCTGGTTTCATTTGCACAGTTGTATAATACACCGTCAATACTTCTGTATTTTTTATTCCAACAGTTTGTGCTACCTTCCGTATCGGCATCGTTTTTTTGGGAAGGGTCATTATCATCTTCGTCGGAACCGGCAACATTAATTTCTTCAAGTGAACTGCAACCGGAAAATGAATCAGCTGAAAGACCGCTGCTAAGATTGAGTCCGATTTCAACTGATTCAAGTGCTGAACAGTCTTTAAAGAATTTGTTTGCACCTATCGTTTGAAGACCGTCGGGCAGGGTGATTGATTCAAGTGCTGTACAGCCGTCAAAAGCATAATCGCCTATTGAACCAAATAATCTGCTACCCTTTTGGATAGTTGTTGCTTTTACTAAACCATACATATTGCTGAAGTCAAAATTTACGTTCTTGAGTGCTGTACAACCGGCGAAAACACTTGCACCTATGGTTTGAATTCCGGAAATATTTACGGTTTCAAGAGAAGTACAGCCACTAAATGCACTATCACCTATAGATGTGGGCATAATATAATATGTTTTGCCTGACAGATATATATCGCCGGGTACAATATTACCTTCATCATCGGTGGAGTCTACTCTAAAATCTAATGTTCCGTCTTCTTTCATACCCTTGTTGCTCTTTATGGTAACGGATTTAAGATTTTTACAGTCTATAAAGGCTTTTGAACTTATTTGCTTTATGGTTTCAGGAAGAGTAACAGATGTCACGGTACTGTTTTGGAAAGCATTCTCACCAACGGAACGTATGATAACCTGTGTCTGTGTACCATCAATATCAAGTGTTACAACATTGGGAATAACCATATCAGCCGCAGCGGTATTGGATACGTTGGTTATAATACCGTAGGCTTCACCGTAAACCGAATTGTAGTAGTCGGAGCTACCGTTTTTAGCATATCTGATAGTGATGGAAACCTTGGTTGCTTTACCGTTTGCATCCGTTGCGGGGCAATCATACACCCTACTGTATTTATTTTCATCATCTGCCATAGGGAAAACAGCAACATCCTCGGCATTATCCTCTTCAATTGTCTGTGATGAGGAAGCATCGGCATCCTCGCTTAAATTATCTCCGATTGTTTGCAATGAGGCAACGTCATTATCTTTGTTCAAATCATCTTCAATTGTTTGCAATGATGAAACGTTATCATCATATTCATCGGCAAACACGGCATAGCTTGCATTTGCCGTCAATGAACAGATGAGCATCGTACTCATAATTTTTTTGAATTTCATATTATTCTACTCCCTTCTTGTCGAATATAGTTGAATTGTGATATCTTTATATGTGAAACAGAGATACTCTATAGGCATTATATCACAAAAAACAGAGGAGTGCAATCTTTTTTTTAGTGTTATAAGTATAAATTGTTTATGAGTTGATTTCTGATGTTAGATATTATTAAATATTGTTAAATTCTTGAAATATTACCGCCAATAGCTCTTAATTTTTTGTCAATTGCTTCATAGCCTCTGTCTATATAATGTATTTCGCCTATCTCCGTCATACCATCAGCAAGCAATGCGGAAATAACAAGCCCTGCGCCTGCTCGCAAATCCGTTGCGCTTACCTTTGTTCCCGTCAACCTTTTCACACCGTTTATTACAGCACTTCTTCCCTCAATTTTTATATCGGCACCCATTCTTATAAGCTCGCCGACCTGCATAAATCTGTTTTCAAACACGGTTTCGTTTATTATTCCCGTGCCGTTGCCCTTGGTCATAAGGCTCATAAACTGTGCTTGCATATCCGTGGGAAAGCCTGGGAAGGGGAGGGTTTTTATATCGGTGTTGGAATATTTTCCGTTTGATTTGACGGCTATGAAATTTTCACCCTCCGTCACGGATATGCCTATTTCACGCAGCTTTGCGGTGACGGCACGTATATGGCTTGGGATTACGTTTTTAATTTTTACCTTGCCGCCGATTGCCGCTGCCGCAAGCATAAAAGTGCCCGCTTCAATTCTATCCGGCATAATTGCGTGTTCACATCCGTGCAGTTTTTTAACACCCTCTATTTTTATTGTGTCCGTGCCCGAACCGTAAATTTTTGCACCGCATTTATTTAAAAATGTTGCCATATCAACTATTTCGGGTTCGGTTGCACAGTTATTGAGCACGGTTATTCCATCGGCTTTTACGGCGGCGAGTATTATGTTTTCGGTTGCTCCAACACTGGGAAAATCCAAATATATTTGAGCGCCTTTTAATTTCGTGGCACTTATATCTGCTATTCCGTGTTCAAGCTTGTATTTTGCACCTAAGCCCAAAAAGCCTTTCAAATGCAAATCCACGGGGCGTAAACCTATGGAACAGCCACCCGGCAGAGGAATAAGAGCCTTGCCCAATCTGCCCAGAAGTGCACCCGATATGAGAAATGAGGCACGTATGCTTTTTGCATCATCGGCGTTTACACGGTAGGTGTTCAAATTTTTGCAATCTAAAGTCAATGCAGTGTTGTAGCCTACGGTGCACCCGAGTTTTTCAAGCAAGCTAAGCATAACTCGCACGTCACTTAGTTTAGGTACGTTGAAAAGTGTGCATTTTTCGCCAACCAATAAGGCTGCCGCAATTATAGGTAATACGGCATTTTTTGAACCGCTGATGTCAACATCGCCACAGAGATAATCGGTATGCCCCACAATAAATTTTTCCATATATGTCCTCCAAATAACAGTAATACATTGTTTAAAAACAGTATTCCCGACACGGTAAATAAAAATCTCACAAATTTATGTAAATAATTTTTACCGATTTTAAAATAAGGCTTGCGGCATTGACTTTACAGCCAAAAAGAGGTATAATGGCAAGGTAGAGGACTGTTGCGTATTGTGGCAGTCTTTTTCAATAAGAGAGAGGTGGTTTGATGAAAAATTTAATTGAAAACAACATTTTGGAAATTGTTTCCGATATACTCATAGATTATGAAAAAGGCAAGAGTATAGACAAGATAACAATTTTCAATCAGCTTGACAGTGATGCCATATCCGGAATAGTGAACAATATTCAAAGAATATTGCTTCCGGGATATTTCAGAAACAGGGCATACAAGATATATACTGTCAGAAATCAGCTTACTATGCTTGTGGAGGACGTAATTTATAACTTGCAAAAGCAGATTGTGAATGCACTCCAGTACGATGAAAATTATGCGGAAGAAACGGAAGAAAACATAAACAGAATTGCGGATGAAATAACCGTGAAATTTATAAAGCAAATCCCCAAAATAAGAGAGTATTTTGAAACGGATTTGCACGCAGCCTACGACGGAGACCCCGCCGCATACAGCCTTGAAGAAATTGTGTTTGCCTATCCGGGGCTTTATGCCATAATGGTAAACAGAATTGCACATGAGCTTTATAAGCTCAAAGTGCCGCTTATCCCGAGAGTTATGACGGAGCTTGCACACAGCAAAACGGGTATCGATATACACCCCGGTGCAACCATAGGAAAATATTTCTTTATAGACCACGGCACGGGTATAGTTGTGGGTGAAACAACCGTTATAGGTGATAACGTAAAGATATATCAGGGCGTAACTCTGGGTGCGTTGTCCTTAAGGGGCGGACAAAAGCTGAAAAGCAAAAAACGTCACCCTACTATTGAGGATAACGTGACTATATATTCCGGCGCTTCAATACTAGGCGGTGATACGGTAATCGGGCATGATGCGGTTATAGGCGGCAACACGTTCATAACAACGTCCGTAAAAGCAGGCACAAGGGTAAGCATAAAAAATCAAGAATTGCAGTTTTCATACGACAGCCATAAAAAAGATGAAATAAACGAAGACGAATTTTGGGATTTTATAATATAAAAGCTATAATTTGAATTTTTTTATATGTTACATATTGACTATTTGTACTTTTGATATTATAATATATTATTATAGCCAATAAAGTCTATTGGAATAGTATGAAAACTGACCGGACAACCGGAGGTTTTGAAGATTGTTTAAATACGGTTTTCAAAGCCTCTTTTTCTTTTAAGGTAAATATACTTACAAAACATAATGAAATATAGGATTTTATGGCGAAATTCTTTATAATAATTGTAACGCAAGATAAATCAAAATTCGGAGGTAGCGGTGTATGAGCTGTAAAAAAACAAGGGTTGATGAGGTAGTCTTAAATACAATAAAACAAAAGCTTGAAAGTATTGAGTACGGCTCGGTTACCGTTACGGTGCAGGACGGAAAAATTATTCAGATTGAAACGAGTGAAAAAACAAGATTAAGACCAAACTGAGCCACAAAGTGAAAATCTATGAAAAAAATAAAAAAATTCATAGATTTTTTTACCTTTTTTATGTTGTTTATGGTATAATAAAATGGACGGAGTGGTGTTTTCACTCCCGATAATAATATACTGAAAGTGGTTTTACAAAAATGAATACAATAACAATTGAAGAACTTGAAAAACTTAATTTATCCGAAATTACGATTTTGGATATTCGTCCCGAAAACGATTATAACAAAGGCACTTTTAAGGGTGCAGTGAATATGCCGATTGAAAAGTTTAATGCGGGCATTGAGCAGCTTGATAAGTCCAAAGATATATATGTGCTCTGTCATACGGGCGATAAGAGTGTTTCCGTGGTTGAAAGACTTTGTGAGCTTGGTTATAATGCCATCAACGTTGAGGGCGGCTATCGCTCATATTTAAGGCTTTATCTGCAAAGGATGCTCGATAAGGACGAAGAAATTAAGACAAAAACAGCCGATATTGAAAGAAGTATAATAAAAAAATTCAGAAAAACAATATGGTGCAACTTCACAAAGGCAATAAATGAATATAAGCTCATTGAACCGAATGATAAAATAGCCGTGTGTATTTCGGGCGGCAAGGATTCAATGCTTATGGCAAAGCTTTTTCAAGAGATACAAAAGCACGGTAAGTTTGATTTTGAACTTGTGTTTTTGT
>CAZUXS010000070.1:0-11476 GCA_964624605.1 uncultured Lachnospiraceae bacterium
TGATTCAATTATATCATAAAAAGTTGAACCTTACTTTTTTATTTTTTAGTGTTACTTATCTATTGTACCTCAACAGAAATTGCGGAAAAGTTTCTCATTTGTGATTGACTTTTCCGCATATTTGTTATATAATAGAACTGTTGTAAATATTGTGCATCTGTAGCTCAGTGGATAGAGCATCCGCCTCCTAAGCGGGGGGTCGTGCGTTCGAATCGCATCAGGTGCATAGGGCGGGGTGTAGCTAAAGCTACACCCCTTTGCCGTAAATGGGAGCATTTACGGCAGATAACAATTTTTTGTGCCTTGCGACACAAAAAATTGCCCGGAAGTAAGAAAAATGTGGTTTTAGACGAACAGCACACTGTGCTGTTCTAAAACCAATTTTTCTACGGACGAACGGGCGAAGCTCGCTCGTCCGATTTAAGTCTGCGACGCTTTTTTGAAGGTGGTTAAACCAAATGATTCAAAAAATATAAGGCTATGTCATAACAAATAGTTGATTTTTGACAAGAAACAGCATAATTAATACATATAAAATTTATACAAAAGAACTTAACAAAATCCGATTTATATCGCTTACTCAAACCACACCCAAACGGGTGGGTGCAGGGGCAACCCGTACTAAACTCTGATGAACCGACGTAGCACACTGCCCCTGCCCGTTAGGGGTTTGGGGCGAATCTAGTTTCAAAATTACAAAGTAATTTTGAAATCCCGTAGGGATTCGCAATTTTGCTTCGCAAAATGCGAACCACCCAACGTTTTTGGTTCTTTTTTCGTAAAAAAGAACAATCTTTTTACTAAAAATAATCACAAATTAAAGTTTATAGGGGAGTTTTGAACTCCCTATAAAAAGGATTATTTATCAGTTGTTTGTTGTGACATAGCCAAATATAAAAATTGTTTTATGTTTTTTTAGAAAAAGAGGTGAGTGTAACGATGGTAACGTCTACTTTATCTAAAGACGAAAAACTTACAGAAGAAGAAATCAAAATGATTGAAGAAGCTAAAAAGTATCCTATCACATTTGATGAGGATTCACCCGAGATGTCACCGGAGATGGAAAAGCAATTTAAGGTTGCGGTGAGGATGAGAAACAGGCTTATAGGTCAGAGAAAAGCACAGTGATTGTTAAGATAATAAAATCCCGTATGTTGAATTTTGTATCAACATACGGGATAATTTTTTATACTTCTACTGTTTTTACTTTTTCAAAATCGGCTATAACCTTTTCATCGGGTTTCTTACTTAAGAGAGAAACCACTACAATTACAATTGATGAAATTATGAAAGCCGGTAAGAGTTCGTAAACCTGTGTGCCGTCTGCGGCAACGAGGAGTTTATCCTTAAGGAAACTACCCCAGATGATAACAACCGCACCACCTGCGATTATGCCTGCAATAGCACCGCTTGCTGTCATTCTCTTCCAGTAAAGGCTTATTAAGATAGCAGGGCCGAAAGCTGCACCAAGACCTGCCCATGCATAAGAAACAAGTCCCATAACGGAATTTTCGGGATTACGTGCAAGGAAATATGCCATAACGGCAATCACAAGCACCGCACTACGGCTGAGCATAAGAAGCTGTTTATCCGTAGCATTTTTATTGAACAATGTTTTGTAAATATCGTTTGATACCGCAGATGCCGTAACCAAAAGCTGTGAGTCCGATGTACTCATTATTGCGGCAACGATGGCACAAAGCAATATACCTGCTATGAAGCCAGGTGTAAGTTTTTGAACAAGTACCATAAATACTGTTTCGCTTGTTACGCTGTCAAGCTCTGTCAAGCCCATTTTTGCTATGTAGCACTTACCCGTTACACCAACCATAACAGCGGCAAACAATGTGATTACTACCCAAACAATGGCAATTCTTCTTGATTTTGTAATCATTGAGCTGTTCTTTATTGACATAAATCTTACCAGTATGTGAGGCATACCGAAGTAACCCAAACCCCATGCAAGGTTTGATGCTATGTACTGCCAGCTGTAAACACCGCTTTCGCCGTGAGTCATACTGAAAAACTCGGGTGTCTGTTGCATCATAGCGTTCAAGTCAACCTTAACGATGGTGTAAGCTATGATAGGCACAGCCATAAGTGCAATAAACATAAGCATACCTTGGAAAAAGTCTGTCCAAACAACAGCAAAATAACCGCCTGTTATTGTGTAGGCAAGGATGACTACAACACCTATTGTAAGACCTATGTTGTACTTAATGCCGAAAACGGTGAGCAAAAGCTTTGCCGCAGCATTAAAGCTTGATGCCGTGTAAACAAGGAAGAAAATGAAAATGATAACGGCACAAGCAACTCTTATAACGGGTGTCTGTGAGTTGAAACGATTTTGGAAATACTGTGGTATTGTGATTGAGTCATTTGCAACATAAGAATATTTTCTCAATCTCTTAGCCACAAGAAGCCAGTTTAAATACGTACCGAGTGCAAGACCAATTGCTATCCAGCTTTCGCCCACACCGCTTAAGTACACTGCACCGGGAAGACCCATCAAAAGCCAACTGCTCATGTCAGAGGCTTGTGCGGAGAGTGCTGTCAACCAACTTCCCATACCTCTGCCGCCCAGAAAGTAATCCGAAACGTTAGAGGATTTTTTTGAAAAAAATACGCCAATGCCAATCATAAATAGAAGATAGGCAAAAAAGGCAAGTGCAACCGATAATTGCATAATTATAACCTCCAATAAAAAAAGTGATATAAACGAATTATACCACTTTTTAATATGTTTTGCAACTTTTTTGCAAGTTTTTTATGTTAATAATTCATCTTTCGGCAAATTTAACAAAGAATTATGACAAAAGATAAGGGTGTTCCAACTGGAATTCCAACATAGCTATGTTAAGCTCGTTGTCATCAAGCTTCTTTTCTGCATTTATAACGGCAAGCTTTGCCTGCTTAACCTGATACTCGGTTGAAAAGCCTGATTCATAGCTCACAAGTGCCGTATTGTAATCGGCAACAGCCTGAGTGATTGCTTTGTTGTAGGTTTTGCTCATTTCCTTAAGCTGCAATATTGTGTTGTAGTTCTTTCTTATGGCTTTTTCCATTGAGTCCTGTGCATCTTTGAGTGCTCTCTGCGCTGTGGCGAGGTCGTTCTGAACGCCTTTTTTGTTTTCACTCTGATAAACGACGTTTGTACGCACGATGTATTCATTCATAAGCACGTTGTTTTTGAGTGTTCTTATGCTTGGGTCGCCGTTAGTCTTTTTTGTTATATAAGGTTCGAGTGCAAGGTTCTCAAAGAAAGTGTTATCCTCGGGGTCATACTCAATATAAACATTATCATCAGCCTTTAAGCCGAGGAAAGTTTTTAAATCCTGCTTTGCGTTTTCAAGTGTGAGCTTAAGCTCTTTAAGGCTTGATTCGCTTTCACTCTGCGTTGTTTTTGCTGAGGCAAGTGCTGTGTCGCTTTCATAGCCAAGCTGATTTTTAACTTCCAAATTACGTATGTTTTCCTGTCCGAGAGCAACAGACTCTTCCAAAAGGCTGAGCTGTGTTTCTGTGTTTCTTATTTGAGTGATGTAGTTCATAAGTGTGAGTTCAAGTCCATCCTCAATCATTTCCTTATTTACTTCACTCATAGATTGCTGGAGTTCAACTTTCTTGATATTTCTTGCAACGGTAACAAAGCTTTCCATATTTGATTGCATGGATTGTTCCGCTGAAACAAGCTGATCACGAAGTGTTGGGGTTGTTGTGTCATCGGCGTTGTCAAGTGCCTTATCAATTGCCACAATTTGATTGCCTATAACCTGCTCATACTGGTTAATCTGGAATATACTGTCACCCAAGTCGCTTCTCAATGAATCGAGATAGTATACGGAATCATCGAGTGATTTAAGGTCGCTGCTTCTCTTTTTGGCAAGTTCAAGCGCCTCATCGTAGGTGAGAACCTTTGTGTCACTGTCAATTTCATCGGAAGATGTTGAAAGCATAATATAGCCGTTTTCGTTGTTTTTGCTTATATCAATGCTGTTTGTGTCACTGTTCCACTTTACCGTAAGTCCGAAATATTCACCGATTGTTTTAAGAGGCACGTAAACTTCCGTTTTTGTGACATCATCAACCGTTGTTTCCTCACAATAAGGTGTTTTTGGCAATTCTATAGCCTTTGTAACGCTTTCGCCGTTTTCATCGGGTCTTGTACCTGTAACCGTGCCTGTTTTTGTGTCAATAACTATGCTTACATTATTTTTTTCCGCTGTATAAACCTTTGTATACTTGTTGAATGAGTGCTTTGCACCAACGAGGTCAAAAAGCACATCGGCGCTTATCATCTCAACGCCGTCCTCTGTTGAGTTTTTCATTGATTCAAGCGGATACATACCGTCGATTTTAAGTGTAGCTGCGTATGTCGGGCAAGCTGACATTACCATGATTGCAGCCAGTACCGCTGTAAGTTTTCTTTTCATATTGCTCCCTCCAAATGAAAATTTGTTTTACGATAAAACTATTATACTATAAAACTTTATTAAAATCAAGGCTTTTTGCAAAACTATATCATTTCGATTTGCAAAAAATAAAAAGTGCGGTTTTTATAGCGTATGTTCATTATGTATAAGGGGTTTTGTTATAAATCTTAAATTTTATGCAAAAAAATGTAAATTGTACTAGCTTTATTTCAAATTTTAGGTTATAATGATAATATACGGTTCTTTGTCGTATCTTAAAAATAATGTTGGATTTTTGAGATGTAAGTCAAATGTAATTGTTTAAAATATGAAGGGAGTGTGTTTTATGCTGACAACAGTTAATATGATGGATCTTCAACTCATTGTGAATGCAGGTCACGGAGATCCTCACACAGTGCTTGGTATGCACGAGTTTGAAATGGGTAAAAAGCAGTGCCTTGTGGTGCGTGCCTTTATTCCGCAGGCAGAAAATATTACGGTTGTGGATTGTGCGGATAGTAGTAAGTCATATCCTATGGAGTTGATACATACCGATGGCTTTTTCGAGTGTGTAATCGAGGATCGGAACAAATGGTTTAGATATATGTACAAAATAGAGGGAAAGAACGGCGAAACTTGGGAAAGTTACGATGCTTATTCTTTCACACCCGGTATCACGGGTGAAGATATCTATCTTTTTAATCAGGGTACACACTACCAAATTTATGAAAAGCTTGGTGCAAATGTGACCGAGATTGACGGCATAAAGGGCGTGCTTTTCGGAGTATGGGCACCTAATGCAAGAAGAGTTAGCGTAATAGGTGAGTTCAACAGTTGGGATGGCAGAAGAAATCAAATGAGATTGCTTGCCAGCTCCGGTATATGGGAAATATTTATCCCCGGACTTCAAAATTGCGATAACTACAAATTTGAAATAAAGACATCAACGGGTGAAATAATACAAAAATCCGACCCTTACGCAAAGTTTGCGGAGTTAAGACCGAGTACATCTTCACTTGTTTACGATATAAATAAATATTATTGGCAGGATAATGCTTGGTATGAGGCTCAAAAGGCAAAAACAAAGTGGGAAGATAAATATAATGTGCCTATGAATATATATGAGGTGCATCTCGGCTCTTGGAAGAGGGTTGAAAAAGACGGCAACCGCTTTATGAGCTATCTTGAAAGTGCGGATGAGCTTATTCCTTATGTTAAGGAAATGGGTTATACACATATTGAGCTTTTGCCTGTGAGCGAATATCCTTTTGATGGCTCATGGGGTTATCAGGTTACGGGCTATTACGCACCCACAAGCAGATACGGCAATCCCTCAGAATTTATGGAGTTTGTGGATAAGTGCCATCAAGCGGGAATAGGCGTTATACTGGACTGGGTACCTGCTCACTTCCCAAAGGATGCAAACGGACTTGCAAAGTTTGACGGCTCCGCGCTTTATGAGCACGCAGACCCAAGACAGGGCGAGCATCCGGATTGGGGCACACTCATATTCAACTACGGCAGAAATGAGGTTAAAAACTTCCTCATTGCAAATGCTCTTTACTGGGTTGAAAAGTTCCATATCGACGGCTTGCGTGTTGATGCTGTTGCTTCTATGCTCTATCTCAACTACGGTAAGCAGGACGGACAGTGGGTGCCTAATCAATACGGCGGAAACGAAAATACCGATGCCGTGGAATTTATGAAGCACTTAAATTCCATTATGCTTAAGAGAAATCCTCACGTACATATTATAGCGGAAGAGTCAACATCATGGCCGGGAGTAACAAGAAGTGCGGACGAGGACGGCCTCGGATTTACACTCAAATGGAATATGGGTTGGATGAATGACTTTTTGGAATATATGGGTAAAGACCCCGTATACAGAAAGTATCACCACAACAATATGACATTTGCCTCAACCTACGCTTACAGTGAAAAGTACGTGCTTGTGCTTAGTCACGATGAAGTTGTGCACGGCAAAAAGTCAATGCTTGATAAAATGCCGGGTGACTTGTGGCAGAAGTTCGCAAACTTAAGAGCGGCTTACGGCTTTGCAATGACACACCCAGGTAAAAAACTGTTGTTTATGGGCGGTGAGTTCGGTCAGTTCATAGAATGGGACGAAAAACGTCCTCTTGATTGGTTCTTACTCCAATATGACCATCACAAAAATATGCTTGATTACGTTAAGGCACTTAACTATTTCTATAAGGAAAATGAGGCTCTTTGGAGATATGATTTCAGCTATGAGGGCTTTGAATGGATAAATGCCGATGATAACGCAAGAAGTATATATACCTATATGCGTAAAGGTTCACACAGAGAGGATACAATGGTTATTATCTGTAACTTCACACCTAATGTATACGAAGATTATAGGGCAGGTGTGCCTTTCGCAGGAACTTGGAAAGAAGTGTTCAATAGCGATGATACTCGCTTCGGTGGAAGTGGGGTTATTAATACGAAACCTGCGGTTTCAGAGCCTATATCTTGGGATGGTAGGGAGAATAGTATTGGACTTAGGTTAGCTCCGCTTTCCGTTGTAGTTTACAAAATTGATAAGGAATAATATAATTTAATAAGTCGGCTAGGGGTTTCCCTATAGCCGACTTAAAATTTTTTGTTGAGTAAAAAATTTATAAAATGATCTTTCTATTTTTAGTTTATCTTTTGCCAAAGTTGAAAAGATTGTTCTTTTTGAGGGCAAAAAGAACCAAAAACGTCGGGTGGTTCGCATTTTGCGAAGCAAAACTGCGAATCCCTACGGGATTTCAAAATTACTTTGTAATTTTGAAACTAGATTCACCCCGAACCCCTAACGGGCAGGGGCAGTGTGCTACGTTGGCTCATTGTAGTACGGTGGCGGGTTGCCCCTGCACCCACCCGTTTTAGGGTGTGGTTGGGGCAACCCATGCCACCGAAACCACCATTGTAGGATGTAAAAGCTTTTACAGCGGCAAAGCCGCTGTTAGCCTTCCCCTATGGGGAACTGTGAACAGCCCCGCAAAGTTTGCAAGCAAATTTGCTCCGGGTGGCATTTTTGCTTGCAAAAATGACGGATGAGGCGAAAAACTAAAGGTAATGCTTATTTTAGATTCGAAGATAAAAATTCTTCGGCTATATTGCGGTTCTTATCACCACTCTAAAACAAGTGTGTGTGGTGTAACTGTCACTTCGGCTATTATTGCAGCTCTCATCACACCCGAAAACGGGTGGGTGCAGGGGCAACCCGCCACCGTACTACGATGAGCCGCTAACCTCTCCGCCCCTGCCCGTTAGGGGTTTGGGGCGAATCGGAACGCCCCAACGTTTTTGGTTCTTTTTTCGTAAAAAAGAACAATCTTTTCCTCTTTGCTAAAAGATAAACTAAAATTAAAAAAGCATTTTTTAAAAACATATTTTTCATATAAAAACAATATTATATTAGTAAACTCATAAAGGTGAAGAATATAATAAAAATGAAAACTATGAAAAAAACAATTTCCTGTTTGTTTCTTACCCTTTTTCTTTGTGCTTGCAATGAAGCACCCTCCAATTATGCAACTGCACAAGAAAAACTCACATCCATGAAGAGCTACAAGACCGATGCTCAAATAACCTACATAGGCAACAAATCGGAAAACACATTTAACATGGTGCAAAGAGCAACCTCCTCCGGTTTATACCGTCTTGACACCACCGCACCCGAAGAATTCAATGGCAGTGTCATACTTTATGACGGTAAAATGATTTGGCAGTACAATCCCATTTCTCCGGAAAACAAGGTGAAAGTAAGCACATCGGATAAGAGTGAGCGAACGGAGCTTTTATTATTTTCGTTTATAAAAAATTTCAACACGGCAAGTGATACGACGGCAGAGGTTATAAAGAGTGAACAGGGTGGAAAATATACCGTTCTTGAAGCGGAGCTACCCGAAAAAAATCAATTTCTTGCCACGGAAAAGTTGTGGATAAACAACGATACAACCCTCCCCGAGAAACTTGTGATATATAATGCGGACGGAAAAGAAAAAATAGTTGAATTGTTCGACAATTTTGAGTATAATTATGCTATGGAGGATAACATATTTTCCTTAGAAAACCAATGAATACGGGAGTGAGAAAAATGTCTGAACATTACAGACTTGCAGCATATATAAATCTTGATGCCATAGGGCACAACATTAGAGAAATAAGAAAGAGAATAGAGCCTAAAACACAGCTTTTGGCGATTGTAAAGGCTGATGCCTACGGTCACGGTTCACTTGAAGTGAGCAGGGTTTGTCTTTATAACGGTGCAAATCAACTCGGCATTGCAACCTGCGATGAGGGTATCGCACTCAGGCAGGCGAGTATTACCGTGCCTATGCTCATACTGGGCAACACCGTAGACAGCCAGCTTAAGGATGTTGTAGATTATCGTCTTACACAGGCTGTTTTCGATTTTGAGCTTGCACAAAAGCTTTCCGACACTGCGGTTATGTATAACAAAACCGCACTTGTACATATTAAAGTGGATAGCGGCATGGGAAGAATAGGCTTTGAGCCTACGGAGGAAAGCCTTGATATAATAGATAAAATTTTTGCACTGCCCGGCATACAGGTGACGGGTGTGTTCACTCATTTTGCAACGGCAGATGAGAAAAACAAGGATTTCACAATGGAGCAGTACAAAAAATTTCGTTTTATAACGGACGGCATAGAGGCAAGAGGTCATAAGGGACTTATAAGGCATTGTGCAAACAGCGGTGCAATATTGGATTGCCCCGAATTGCAACTTGACATGGTACGCAGCGGCATTATAACATACGGTATGTTCCCAAGTGACGAGGTAAGCATGGATATAAGCCTTGAGCCTGCAATGGAGTGGAAGTCACAGGTCAGCTACGTGAAAACGGTTGATGAGGGCGTTTCCATAGGCTACGGAAGAACATATTTCACAGATAAGAAAACAAAGGTGGCAACTATACCCGTAGGCTATGCGGACGGATATTCACGTTCACTTTCAAACCGTGGCAGAGTGCTTATAAACGGCAAGTTTGCAAATGTAATAGGTAATATTTGTATGGATCAAATGATGGTTGATGTTACGGATATCGAGGGTGTGAGTGCAGGCAGTGAGGTTGTGCTTATGGGCAAACAGGGTGAAAACCAAATCACCGCCGAGGAGCTTGCAAAAACCGAAAACACAATAAATTACGAAGTGGTTTGCAATGTCGGCAAAAGAGTGCCCAGAGTGTTTATAAGAAATGATGAAATAATAAGCACAAAAGCCATATTGAACGTATAAAAGCATATTTTTCCGCCAATACTTAAAATGAAAGGGGCGGAGGAATATGAAGTATTTTAAAATCACCGAAGAAGAAAAACGAATTTTTTCGGAGTGTGATTTTTATGATTGTTAAACGAGGAGATATATTTTATGCGGATTTAAGTCCCGTAGTCGGTTCGGAGCAGGGCGGCGTAAGACCAGTGCTGATAGTGCAAAACGATGTTGGCAACAGATACTCCCCAACAGTGATTTGTGCCGCCATAACATCACAAATAAACAAGGCAAAGCTGCCCACACACATAGAAGTGCCAAGCAGAAAATATTCCCTTGTTAAAGATTCGGTGGTGCTGCTGGAGCAGGTGCGCACGATAGATAAAAGAAGATTACGTGAAAAAATAGGTCACTTCGATGATGAAATGATGGAGAGAGTGGATAAGGCTCTGTCCGTTAGTTTGGGAATTGTGCTTTAGTACATAGGGAGGCATTGCAAGGCAATGTTTCCCTAATTTTTATTGCTTAAATGAAAATTATGTGATATAATAAAGAAATAGGAAAAAATTCAAAAGATACCCCACAAGGAGGTCAATATATATGTGCGGAATTTGCGGATTTACGGGCGATTTGCCTAACAGGCAAGATGTCATAAACGAAATGATGAACAGAATTATTCACAGAGGACCGGATGAGGCGGGTTCTCATTCCGATGAGAACATAACTCTCGGTCACAGACGACTCAGTATCATCGGTCTTGAAGATGGTAAACAGCCTATCTATAATGAGGACGGCTCTGTCGTTATCGTTTTTAACGGCGAAATTTACAACTATAAGGAAATAAAGGAAAAGCTTATCGCAAAGGGACATATTTTCAAAAGCCAAACCGATACCGAGGTGCTTGTGCATCTTTATGAGGAAAAGAAAGAAAATATGCTCAATGATTTGAGGGGTATGTTTGCCTTTGTTATATATGATTCAAAAATAAATGAGCTTTTTGCGGCAAGGGACTTTTTCGGTATAAAGCCTTTTTACTACACGGTGATAGATAATCAGCTTGTTTTCGGTTCCGAAATAAAGAGCTTTTTGGAGTACCCTCTTTTCAAGAAAGAGGTAAACCCCGTTGCACTTGAAAACTATCTCACATTCCAGTATTCCGTATTGGATGAAACATTTTTCAAGGGTGTTTACAAGCTTCGTCCATCTCACTACCTTAAGTTTAAGGATGGTAAGCTTGAAATAAAGCAGTATTACCAAGCTAAGTTTGAGCCACGCAAGGCAGGGCTTCAAGATACAATAAAGAAAATCGACGATATTATGCTTGACAGCTTAAAGGCGCATAAGGTCAGTGATGTTGAGGTTGGTTCATTCCTTTCAAGTGGCGTGGATTCAAGTTATCTTGCAGCGGCTTCAAAGGTGGACAAGACTTTCACAGTTGGTTTTGACTATGAAAAGTACAACGAAATCGAGTATGCCGAGGCACTTTCAAAACACGTTGGCATAGATAACTACAGTAAGATAATTTCAACCGAGGAGTTCTGGGAGCATATCCCTAAAATACAGTATTTTATGGATGAACCTCTTGCAGACCCTGCGGCAATAGCGCTTTATTTCGTAAGCCGACTTGCCAGCAAGCACGTTAAGGTTGCGCTCAGCGGCGAGGGTGCAGACGAGTTCTTTGGTGGCTACAACATATACAGAGAACCTATGGATTTGATGATAACTTATCTTCTTCCAAAGCCTATAAGAAAGGGTATTGCAGGCATAATGAAAGCACTTCCTTTCAAATTTAAGGGTAAAAACTTCTTCATAAGAGCCGCTA
>CAZUXS010000071.1:0-11419 GCA_964624605.1 uncultured Lachnospiraceae bacterium
CCGCCTACGGTTAAAGGTATAAACACCTGCTCCGCCGTTCTGCTTACAACATCAAGCATAATATTTCTTGCATCGGAGGAGGCTGTTATATCCAAAAACACAATTTCATCGGCAAGTGACTTATTGTAAAATGAAGCTATTTCAACGGGGTCGCCCGCATCTCTCAAATTTACAAAATTTACACCCTTAACAACTCGTCCGTTTTTAACATCAAGACAAGGTATAATACGTTTTGTGTGCATAATCTTCCTACCTCTCGTATTTTTCAAGTACCTCGGCAAGATTAATTGCACCGTTATAAAGTGCCTTACCTATTATTACGCCTGCCGCATTTATATTTTTTACGTTTTCAACATCTTCAAGCTTTGAAACACCGCCGCTTGCGATTACATCCATACCCGTTTTTTCAATGAGTTCCTTTGTGGACTCAATATTAGGGCCGCTCATCATACCGTCCTTTGATATATCGGTATAAATTACTGTTTTAACGCCGTATTCTTTCATTTTAAGGCAGAGGTCAACAGCTGTTACGTTGCTGATTTCCTCCCAACCGGAAATGGCTACCATACCGTTTTTGGCATCCACGCCAACGGCAATCTTATCACCGTAAAGGCTGACAGCCTCTTTCACAAGCTCGGGATTTTTAACTGCCGCTGTTCCTATGATTACTCTTGAAGCACCCGCTTCAATTCTTGCACGCACATCGTCAATTGTTCTCACGCCGCCGCCTGTCTGCACGGGTACGTTATATTTATCGGTAATCTTTTTGAGTATATCCACAATGAAACTCTTGCCCTGACGTGCACCATCCAAATCCACAATGTGAATATAGGTTGCACCTGCGTCCACCCAATCCTTAGCCGCATCGGCAGGGTCATCGTTGAATACCGTTACATCGTCAAACTTACCTTGGCTGAGCCTTACAGCCTTGCCATCTATGATATCAATAGCAGGATAAATCTGCATATTATTATCCTCCTTACAAATTCGCAAAATTTCTCAATATCTCCAAACCCACATCACCGCTTTTTTCGGGATGGAACTGGAAAGCATATATATTATCTTTTTGTACTCCGACCTGTATTTCCTTGCCGTAATCCGTGGTGCAGGAAACAACGGGTGCATCCGTTTCCAGATAATAGGAATGAACAAAATAAACATAAGGATTTTCACCTATATTTTTAAGCAGTGGTTCTTTCTTTTTTATGTTAAGACTGTTCCAACCGATATGAGGTTTTTTAACATTATCGGGCAAAAGCTTAATCACACCCGGTATAAGTCCGAGACCCTCATATTCGCCGTATTCATAGCTTTTATCAAATATAAGCTGCATACCGAGGCAGATACCCAAAAACGGCTTACCTGCATTCACGGCATCATATATCACCTTGTCAAGCCCTGTTTTACGCAGTGTTTCAATGGCATCACCAAAAGCACCAACACCGGGCAAAACAATTTTATCCGCCTTTGCAAGCACCTCGGCATCGCCCGAAATAACAGCCTCTTCACCCACAAATTCAAACGCCTTTTGCACGCTTCGGAGGTTTCCTCTGCCATAATCTATAATTCCAATCATATTTTTACCCTTTCAAATTACTCCAACATTCCCTTTGTTGAAAGTACACCGTCAATTCTTCCGTCATAAGACGTTGCCATATCAAGTGCCTTGCCGAATGCCTTAAATATCGCTTCCGCAATATGATGGTTGTTCTTGCCGTCAAGTACCTTGATATGAAGTGTCATACCGCAAGCTGTCGCAACGGCTCTGAAAAATTCCTCAACCATTTCCGTATCGAAAGTACCGAGTGTAGGCACGGTAAATTCGGCATCAAAATTGAGGTATGCTCTGCCCGAAAAGTCAAGTGCACACAAAACCAGTGTTTCGTCCATAGGCACAATAGACTGTCCGTAGCGCTTTATACCGGCCTTGTCGCCGAGTGCCTTTGCTATGCACTTGCCTAAAACTATACCAACGTCCTCAACAGTGTGGTGGCAATCCACGTCCAAATCTCCGTCCGCTTTCACAACCAAATCCACAAAGCCGTGTTTTGAAATGTGTGTGAGCATGTGATCAAAAAAACCTATGCCCGTGTCTATATCATTCTCTCCGCTACCGTCGAGATTGAGTTTCATACTTATATCCGTTTCGTATGTATTTCTGGTTAAACTGCAAGTTCTGCTCATACCGTAGCCTCCTCGTCATTCAATTATTTAAGTCTTACTCTTACGGAATTTGCGTGTGCTGTAAGTCCCTCAGCATTTGCAAACTTAATTACGTCCTCACCGAGAGCTTTCAAAGCATCTTCACTGAAACTGATAATGCTTGACTTCTTTATATAATCGTCAATTGAAAGTGGTGAGAAAAATCTTGCCGTACCACCAGTTGGCAATACGTGGTTAGGACCTGCCATATAATCGCCCAAAGGCTCGGGAGTGTAGTAACCCAAGAATATGGCACCCGCATTCTGTATCTTTGGCAAGAGTGAAAACGGTTCTTTAGTGCAAATTTCCATGTGCTCCGGTGCAAGTGCGTTGCAAAGGTCGCAAGCCTCATCAAAGTTTTGAGCAATGATGATTGCGCCGAAGTTGTTTATTGATTTTTCTATTATTTCTTTTCTTTCAAGCACAGCTGTCTGCTTTTCAACTTCCGCCTGAACAGACTTTGCCAAATCTTCGCTTGTTGTCACAAGTATAGCTGAGGCAAGTTCATCGTGTTCCGCCTGTGAAAGGAGGTCTGCCGCAACATAAACGGGGTTTGCACTCTCGTCCGCAAGAATGAGTATTTCACTCGGACCTGCAACGGAATCGATGTTTACATAGCCGTATACACTTCTTTTTGCAAGTGCCACAAATATGTTACCCGGTCCTACAATTTTATCAACCTTTGGCACGGACTCCGTTCCGAAAGCAAGTGCCGCAACAGCCTGTGCACCGCCTGCCTTAACTATTCTGTCAACGCCTGCGATATCGGCAGCAACGATGGTTGTCGGATTAACTTTGCCGTCCTTTGACGGAGGTGTTGTCATCACTATATCTTCAACGCCCGCAACCTTTGCAGGTATAATATTCATAAGCACGCTTGACGGATAAGCAGCCTTACCGCCGGGTACATAAACACCGACTCTTGCAAGAGGTCTTATAAGCTGTCCGAGCATTTCACCGTTTTTTGCAGGCTCTAACCAGCTGTTCATCTTCTGCTTTTCGTGGAAAGCGGCTATTCTCTGTGCTGACTTCTTTATTACTCTAATGAGTTCATCATCAACAAGGCTGTAAGCCTCCTCAATTTCTTCCTTAGTGACAAAAATATTTTCAGCTGTCACATCAAAGCCGTCAAACTTTTTTGTATATTCAAAAAGTGCCTTGTCGCCGTTTGACCTTATGTTTGAAATTATTCCGTCTACTATTTCCTGTACGTTGCCGTAGTCAAGCTGTGAACGGTTGAGAAGCTTATTTACAAGCTCTCTGCCCTCCGCATCGCTGTACTTCAATATATTCATCATATCAATACTTCCTTTACGCTTTTCTGATTTTTCTTAAACCCTCGATAATTTCCGCAATTCTCTCGTGTTCAAGCTTCATGCTTACCCTGTTTACAACCATTCTTGCTGATACCGGGCAAACATCTTCAAGCACTTCAAGACCGTTTGCCTTAAGTGTTGAACCTGTTTCAACTATATCCACAATTACATCTGCAAGACCTACAATAGGTGCAAGCTCCACGGAACCGTGCAATTTCACAATCTCGATTGTCTGATGCTTTTTCTTGTAAAAATATTCCTTTGCAATGTTAGGGTACTTTGTTGCAACCCTCAAATTGTTGGATTTTTCAAGCTTTTCTCTTATATCGGAATAGCCTGCAACAGCAAACTTGCACTTACCCATTCTGAGGTCAAGCACTTCATATAAATTTCTGTTTTCTTCAAGCAATGTATCCTTACCTACAATACCTATATCAGCCGCACCATATTCCACATAAGTCGGCACATCGGATGCCTTTGCAAGGAAAAACTTAAGCTTAAGTTCCTCATTTGTGAATATGAGCTTTCTTGAATCTTCCTTCATTTCCTCACAGGTAATACCCAGTGTTTCAAGCATTTCCATTGTTTTATCGGCAAGTCTGCCTTTAGCAAGGGCAAAAGTTAAATATTTCATTTTCCGTACTCCTCCAAAAGCTTGTCAATCAATAATTTTGTTTCTAAGTGTTCTTCATTATTGATGTATTTTATGGTCTTATCATTCTCGTAATAACACAATAAAGGTATGTTTCTTTCCTCAACATATTTTTTTGCCGTTTCGTAATCTGCCGGAGAAAGAGCAAATTCCACAGCCATACCGCTTTCTCTCAAAGCCTTGCTTCTTGAAAAGGCAATATTTCTGCCCTCTTCACTATAGGCTGAATATACTCTCACACCCTCACATTCAATCGGTGGTAAAACATTTGCAAGCTCCGTAAGTTTTATTGCAAAACCGACAGCGGGATAATCCGCACCGTACTTGCTCACAAGGTTATCGTATCTGCCGCCGTCAACAATTGAAAAACCGCTACCCTGAGCATAACCTCTGAATATGATTCCCGTATAGTAATCCATAGCACCCATAACACTCAAATCGAATGATATATACTTGTCATATCCCTGTGCCTTAAGTATTGCATAAAGCTTTTCAAGATAATCAAGCGCTTTTACGGATTTTTCATTCTTAATCTTAGCCTTTACGCTTGTGAGAACACTCTCATCACCTATCAAAAACGGGAGGTCGATGAGTATTGACTTAAGTTCTTCGTTTATGTCCAAATTATCGACAATTTCACTTATTGTGGTGTACTCTTTCTTTATTGCCGCACCTCTGAGCACAGCCTGTGTCTTTTCGTCAAAACCCGCTTCTTCGATAACACCACGCAAAAATTCCGCATGACCCATATCAATCTTGAAGTCTTCAAGACCCGCTTCCTTAAGACAATCCACAGCTATCATAACCGCTTCCGCATCGGCTTCGATAGTGTTCACACCTATAAGCTCGATACCCGCCTGTGTAAACTCACAAAGCATACCTCTGTAGCTTATGTTGTGTCTGAAAGAATTTTCTATATAGCAAAAACGCATAGGCAGTGCATCACTGTCATAAGCCGTTGCCGCAATTCTTGCTATTGCCTGTGTCATATCGGACCTTAATGCAAGCACAGAACCATCTCTGTCTATGAACTTGTACATTACCCTTGGGTCAATGCTGTTGTCCGCAAAAACCTCCATGTATTCAAATGTGGGGCTTTTTACGGGATTGTAGCCGTAGGTTCTGAAAACCTCGGCAATACCGCTTTCAATCTTATTTTCTAAGGCACATTCTGAGGGGAGGTAGTCTTTTACACCCTCGGGGGTGTGCATCTTTACGTTAAACATAATCATTTTCCTTTCGTATATACTTTACTCTGCTAAAGTGATAAAGCGTTAAACTATATCTAATTATATCACATTAAATTAATTTGTCAAGAGGGGGATTGTTCTTTTTGCGGCAAAAAGAACCAAAAACCATGGGGCGTTCCGATTCGCCCCATACCCCTAACGGGCAGGGGCAGTGTACTGCGTTGGCTCACCTTAATAGGTGGCGGGTTGCCCCTGCACCCACCCGATTAGGGTGTGGTTGGGGCAGCCCATGCCACCGCAACCACCATTGTAGGATAAATCTACAAAAAGCTTTTTAGCGGCGAAGCCGCTTTTAGCCTTCCCCTACGGGGAACTGTGAACAGCCCCGCAAAGTTTGCAAGCAAATTTGCTCTGGGTGGCATTTTTGCTTTAGCAAAAATGACGGATGAAGCGAAAAACTGTGGGTAATGACTATTTTTATATTAGTCAATAAAAGTTATAATAAACACTTATTTTCTTGCAAACTATAGATATATTCCAATTTCATTATATAATCACCACCCGTCATACCCAAAAACGGGTGGGTGCAGGGGCAACCTGCCACCCACTACGGTGAACCACCAAAGTATACCGCCCCTGCCCGTTAGGGGTTCGGGGCGAATCGGAACGCCCCGAGGGTTTTTGGTTCTTTTTGCCCTCAAAAAGAACATTCCAACCATGTTGAAAAATACTTATCCGCAATTTCCACCCCCGAATGATTAAGGTGTGCGTCATCTCTGAAATTATCATTTGTAAATAAATGTTCTTCCCTATTGGCAATGTTGAAATCCAAATACCTGATATCGTTTTTATCGGCTATTGCCTGTATGCTATCATGTATTTTGTCGTAGTTTTCTATATAGTCAAGTGACACATTTGCAACGGGTGCGGTCACAAAAATAAGTTCTATATTTCTGTTTTTGCACTCCTCAATTATTTTATTGAGGTATTTCACCTGTGCGTCGCTTGATTGCCAATCCAAGCCGTCCAAGTTTTTAAATTGGTTTGTTTCATCAAATTCACCTGCCAGCATATTGTAATCACAATATGTATAGCCACGTGAACGGTATTTTTCCGTGCCTGTCTGTTTTTCTGCCACGGGTGTGGAAACATCAAATTTGTTTTCTATCTTTTCTTTGAGCTTTGAATTTCTGTAGGCGAAATAATCGGCTTGATATCTGAATATGTTTATGTTGTATTTCACCTTTTCGCTCAAAGGAAAAACCTCTTTTATATAGTCCTTTTCAAGCTCCTTGTTTTTCATAACTTGAAAAAGATAGCCTGCCTGTGTCAGCTCAAAATCATCATCGAGCATATCCCAGTAGACTTCAAGCACCACCTTTTTGGGTGTTTGATAGTTGAGTGCCTCAAGCAACGTATAATATGTGGAATCCAAGTGTTGCAGGGGCATACCCAGTTGATAGCCGCTCAGCCCCGTTTCCTCCTCCACAATGAGGGGGTCGAACGTGCAATATGAGTGTGATGAGCCTAAAAAAAGTATATCCACCGAATTTTTTTCAAGTGAATAGAACTCATTCCATCGGCTTTCATTATAGTTGTTTATCTGATTTTCGGTGCTTGCTGTGGCATATCTTTTGCCGACAAACCACACAACAGGCAGCACAGTGAGCACAAACACAACCACCTTAACATAAAACAACACACTTTTAAAATTGGAAGTATATGAATTGTCCTCCATCGGAAAAAACCCCCGTAAGCAAAATAATATTTGATATTATAAAATAATATACATATCTTATAATAAAAGGTCGCCTGTCGAAAAATTCCGTTATGCTGTATTTTCCGCTCACAGCCTCACTTAACCAAAGCAACACAATTGCAAAGAACACAATCAAAATTTGGAATATCGTAAGTCCCAAGCCGTTAAACACTTCGTAGACATACTGCATATCCGTCACCCTGTTTAGGTCATCAAAAAGGTGGGTGACAATATAAAGTCCGTCGCCTATGCTGTTCGCTCTGAAAAATATCCACGCAAAAGCAACAAGCACGAATGTAATCGGTATTTTCACAACATTGAAAATGCGGTGTTCCGTCTTTATGCCTATTTTTGAGAGCGACTTATTTTTAATATCACCTATCACTTGATATGCGCCGTGCAAGCCGCCCCAAAATATAAAGGTGTAGTTTGCACCGTGCCAAAGACCACTAACCAAAAACGTAATCATAAGATTTAAGTATTTTCTAAGCGTTGAACAGCGACTGCCGCCAAGCGGAATATACACGTAATCTCTGAACCACTGTGACAGTGAAATGTGCCATCTTCTCCAAAAGTCCTTAATTGAATTTGCAAAATACGGCTTATCAAAATTGAGCATAAGGTCTATGCCGAGTATTTTCGCACAGCCCCTTGCAATGTCGGTGTAGCCGCTGAAATCACCGTAAATTTGAAGTGTGAAGAAAAAAGCCGCAATTATAAATGCTATGCCATGGTAATTTTCACAAGAATTGAACACATTATTCACAAGCACAGCCGCCCTATCCGCAATCACCATTTTTTTGAAGTAACCCAAAAGCATAAGCTTCAAGCCCAATGAAACATTTTGTGTATTCCACTTCTTTTTTGTGAAAAGCTGATTTAAAAGCCTGTCCGCTCTTTCGATAGGTCCTGCCACAAGCTGCGGAAAAAACGTAATGAAAAGTGTAAACTTAAAATAGTTTTTCTCGGGAGTGTATTCACCCTTGTACACATCTATGGTGTAGGATGCCGCTTGAAAGGTATAAAACGATATACCCATAGGCAGTATTATATTAAATTCTCCGACGGGATAAGTCCAACCGAATAAAGCATAAATTTCCGAAAGCACAGTGCTGAAAAACATCAAATATTTGAATATAATCAGCAAACCGAAATTTATAACAAGGCTTAACGTAAGCAGCCGCTTCTTCGTCCTCTTATTATCGCTTTTGTATATCCTATCCGATATGAACCAATTGCTGAACGATGAAAACAATATGAGCACAATCAGTTCCGCCCTCCAGCACATATAAAATATGCAGCTGGCGATAAGGAGCATTATCCACCTTAACCTATGAGGCAGCACATAGTGAAGCACAACCACCACAGAAAAAAATATCAAAAAATCAAGCGTATTAAATAACATAAATTTCATCCTTATAAATTAATACATATACATTTATTATACTTTATTTTACGGCGTTTTTCAATATTTTTCTTGATTTTTTTAACGATATGGCTTAAAATATTAAAAAAACATAAAGGAGCAGAGTTTATGAAATATATACTTGCCTCAGCCTCACCCAGAAGAAGTGAGCTGTTAAAGCAAATTGGAATAGATTTTGAAGTTAAAGTTTCGGATTGTGACGAAAGCTACAAAGAAAATACACCGCCTTACGAAGTTGTGAAAATGCTTGCACTCAAAAAAGGCAATGCGGTTTATGAAAGCATAAAATCCGAAATAAAGGAAAAAACGGCTATAATCGCAGCCGATACGGTTGTTGCACACAATGACAGCATACTCGGCAAGCCCCACAACAAGGAAACGGCTGTCGATATGCTCACATCCCTTTCGGGCGATGCACACAAGGTATATACGGGTGTATGCGTGATTTACTGCGATGAAAACGGCATAAACCAAACATCTAATTTTTACGAGCAGGCAACCGTATATTTCAGAAATTTGGATAAAACGGAAATTGAAAACTACGTAAACACGGGCGAGCCAATGGATAAGGCAGGCGCTTACGGCATACAGGGCAAGGGTGCAATTCTTGTTGAAAAAATTGACGGTGACTACTTTACAATTGTAGGACTTCCTCTCACAAAACTGTATACGGACTTAATGAAAAATAAATGAGTGAGGTGTTTAATATGAAAAAACTCGGTTTCGGCTTTATGCGACTTCCCGTAATTACCGAGGGCGACTTCAATAGCATAGATATTGAACAGGTCAAAAAAATGGTTGATATATACATGGAAAGAGGTTTCAACTATTTTGACACGGCGTATCCCTACCACGGTGAAAAAAGCGAAGAGGCACTTCGTGAAGCACTTGTGAAAAGATATCCGAGGGATAGCTTTTTAATTGCCGATAAAATGCCGACGGTGAGAGTAACTTGCAGTGAAGATTATCCTATGTATTTCGACACACAATTAAAGCGTTGCGGTGTGGAATATTTTGACTACTATCTTCTTCACAATATTTGGAAAAAGAGTTATGCCGAAACGGAAATTTACGGCGGTTTCGACTTCATGGCTGAAAAAATAAAAGAGGGCAAAATCCGTCACTTCGGCTTTTCATTCCACGATGAACCCGAACTTTTGGATACCGTACTCACAAACCACCCCGAGGTTGAGTTTGTGCAGCTCCAGATAAATTACTTGGATTGGAAAAGCCCCAGCGTGAGAGCCGAGGAATGTTATAAGGTGGCAAGAAAACACGGCAAAGATATCATAATTATGGAACCAAATAAAGGCGGCAGCCTTATAAATCTTCCGAAAAACGCCGAAAAGCTTTTCAAAGACTACAACCCAACCGCCTCAAACGCCTCATGGGCAATGCGCTTCGCCGCCTCACTTGACGGAGTTATGCTTGTTTTAAGCGGCATGAGCAACATAGCTCAACTAAACGACAATTTGAGCTTCATGGATAACCCCGTCCCCCTTAATAAGGACGAGCTTGAAATAATCGAAAAGGTAAGACAAATAATAGAAAACAATTCCGCAATAGGCTGCACAAAATGCCGCTACTGCACAGAAGACTGCCCCATGGATATCCCCATCCCCGAATATTTTTCAGCATATAACACATATATGCTCACACATAATATGGGCAACGCAGGTATGTACTATAGACGCTACGCCAATAACCACCACCTCGCATCACAGTGCGTAAAATGCGGAAAATGCGAAAAACATTGCCCACAGCATCTTGAAATAAGAGAGTTGCTGAAAGAAATAGCAACAACATTTGAAACAAAATAAACTTTTGATACAAAACAAAGACACCCTCGTTTTACGGTTCACTTGCAAAACGAGGGTTATATTTTACAATATTTCTTTTTTATCGTAGTTTTTTTCCCCTAGGTTACGCCTCATCCGTCATTTTTGCAAGCAAAAATGCCACCTTCCCCGTAGGGAAGGCAATGGAGCGGCTTCGCCGCTTAAAAAACCTAGCTCTCATCCCAAGTACGGTTTTGGCAGCTTGCCCCAACCACACCCGAAACGGGTGGGTGCAGGGGCAACCCGCCACCATACTCCGCTGAGCCAACGCACTCTACCCCTGCCCGTTAGGGGTTTGGGGCGAATCGGAACGCCCCAACGTTTTTGGTTCTTTTTTCGTAAAAAAGAACGAATCCCCCTAAGGACTTAGGAAAAACTAATCTCATAAAAACCATTTCAGAAAGCCACTTTTTCAAAGTAACTTTATTTCCCTTTAGCTTTTATAAAGCTAAATTTTCATTAATAGCTTCAAGGAACTCTTTAGAATTAACCTTCTTCTTATTCTCAAGTGTTGAAAGAAGATACAAATCCCCTGTCATCACACCATCCTCAATAGTCTTAAGAGTAGCCTTTTCGAGCTTATCGGCAAACTCTGTAAGCTCGGGAATATTATCAAGCTCACCTCTCTTACGAAGTGCCCCACTCCATGCAAATATAGTTGCAACAGAGTTAGTAGAAGTCTCCTCACCCTTAAGGTGCTTATAATAATGGCGCTGAACAGTACCGTGAGCAGCCTCATATTCATATATTCCGTCCGGTGAAACAAGCACAGATGACATCATCGCAAGGCTACCGAAAGCAGTTGAAACCATATCGCTCATTACATCACCGTCATAGTTCTTACAAGCCCAAATATAACCGCCGTTTGAACGAATAACTCTTGCAACCGCATCATCGATAAGAGTATAGAAATACTCAATACCTGCCTTTTCAAACTTTTCCTTATATTCAGCCTCAAAAATATCATTGAAAATATCCTTGAAGTGGTGGTCATACTTCTTTGAAATTGTATCCTTTGCGGCAAACCAAATATCCT
>CAZUXS010000072.1:0-9634 GCA_964624605.1 uncultured Lachnospiraceae bacterium
TTCAATTCGCTGTACGCATTTGCGTATTCGTGACCGCAGATGAAAAGCTCAAATCTTTCTGTATAGTCCGGCTTATCGGGCTTTCTCTTTGTAAGAGGAGAAATTTCAACCGGGTGATCCATAAGGAAAGTAGGCTGAATGAGTTTTTCCTCAACAAATTCCTCAAAGAAAAGATTGAGGATATCGCCTTTTTCGTGAATAGGTTCAAACTCTACATTATGTTCCTTAGCCACAGCTCTTGCCTGTTCAAGTGTTTCGATTGTATCGAAGTCAACGCCTGTGTATTTCTTAACGGCATCAACCATTGTTATTCTTTCAAAAGGCTTACCGAAATCAAGTTCAACGCCCTGATAAGTAATCTTTGTTGTGCCTGCAACCTTGTTTGCAACTTCCTTTATGATACCCTCTGTAATATCCATCATGCCGTGGTAATCTGTGAATGCCTGATAAAGTTCAAGCAATGTAAATTCGGGGTTGTGAGTTGCATCCATACCCTCATTTCTGAAAACTCTGCCAATCTCGTAAACTCTTTCAAGACCACCTACGATAAGTCTTTTAAGAGGAAGCTCGAGAGCAATTCTCATATACATATCGATATCGAGTGTGTTGTGATGCGTAATGAAAGGTCTTGCTGATGCACCACCCGGAATAGTCTGCAAAATAGGTGTTTCAACCTCAAGGAAATCAAGGTTATCAAGGTAATTTCTTACTGTTCTGATAACGGCACTTCTAATCTTGAAGTTTCTCTTAACTTCGGGATTAACGATAAGGTCAACATATCTCTGACGGTATCTCAAATCCTGATTGTTAAGTCCGTGGAACTTTTCGGGAAGAATCTGCAAGCTCTTTGAAAGTAAAGTAACTTCCTTTGCGTGCACTGAAATTTCTTCCATCTTAGTCTTGAAAACAAAACCCTTTACGCTTACGATATCACCGATATCATATTTCTTGAAACGCTTATAGCTGTCCTCGCCTATATCGTCTCTTGTAACGTAGCACTGAATTCTGCCGTCTCTGTCCTGAATATCGCAGAAACTTGCCTTACCCATTACTCTCTTGCTCAAAATTCTGCCGGCGATAGCAACGTCCTTGCCCTCAAGCTCTTCAAAGTTATCCTTTATCTCCTGACTGTGATGTGACTGGTCAGCCTTCACAATTTTGAATGGGTCAAGTCCCTCTGCCTGCAAATTAGCAAGCTTTTCACGTCTTATTCTCAAAAGCTCCGTAATGGCCTTTGTGTCATTAGCGGAATTTTTATTATTCTGACTTTTATTATTTTCATTCTCTGCCATTTTTTCCTACCTCTATCAGTTAAGTTTAATATCTCTTATTTCGTACTCTACAGTTCCGTCCGGTGCTTCGGAATAAATTCTTTCGCCTACGGCATGACCGAGCATTGCAACACCCAAAGGTGATTCGTTTGAAAGCTTGCCCTCAAGAGGATTAGCCTCGGCAGGACCAACAAGTGTGTAAGTAACCTCTTCTTCAAACTCCACATCATAAAGTGTAACTGTGTTACCAAGGTTTACTCTACCTGTGTTCACGCCCTCAATTACCTTGTAATTACGGAAAATAGCCTCAATCTGAGTAATTCTTGTCTCAATTTCAGCCTGTTCTTCTTTAGCTGCATCGTATTCCGCATTTTCGGAAAGGTCACCCTGTGCTCTCGCCTCTTTAATCTTTACGGCAACCTCTTTTCTTCTTACAACCTTAAGATTCTGTAACTCGTCCTGTAAGTCCTTAAGTCCCTGTGCGGTCAAAATTATCTTCTTATCATCAGCCATTATATATCGCCCCTTTAAATAACTTTATTTTTACATACTTATGTTATTATACAACAATTACGGGGTGTTGTCAATTGCTATACGAGAGGTTTTTAAGCTTTTGTTTCGGTAATAACAAAACAAAAATGCGACAATGTTTTTCACAAAAACCATGTATTTTTATCTATCTGTTAATCTAAAAATGGTCATTACCCCAAGTTTTTCGCCTCATCCGTCATTTTTGCAAGCAAAAATGCCACCTTCCCCGTAGGGGAAGGCTAGTGGCGGCTTCGCCGCTTAAAGGCTTTGTTTTGCAATTTTACCAACAACGGCGTTGGCGTTGGTTGCCCCAACCACACCCATACGGGTGGGTGCAGGGGCAACCCGCCACCATACCCCGATGAGCCGACACAGTACACCGCCCCTGCCCGTTAGGGGTTCGGGGCGAATCGGAACGCCCCATGGTTTTTGGTTCTTTTTGCCCTCAAAAAGAACAATCTTTTAACTAAAAATTAAAGAAAAACTAAAATCAAAATATAATTTCGGATTAAATCTTTCATCACAAATGAAAATCCATTACAAAGATTTATAACGAAAAAAAGCCCCGAAAAGTATTACACTTTTCGGGTTACTCTCTCTCATCCTATTCTAATACGTATGCAATATCATTATGCCTATCCTTAACATACTTATCCTCGATTTCAAAAACAACATCATTATGCTTGTTTTTGATATAATTCCCATCTACGGTATAAACAACATCAAACCGTTTATTCCTGATACTATCCCCATCAAGAACATAAACCACATCATTACGGTTATTTCTTATATAATCATTATCCGCAATGTAAACCACTTCATAACGTTTGTTTTTAATTTTCATAAATACCCACCCCTTAAAATACCTTTCAAAGTAATAAACTACACTATAATTATATCGTTATCCGCCCCATTTGTCAATCAAAATTCCTTACAAAATCCTTAAGATATAAGTATTTTCAGTAACTTTTACCAACTGTAATTTTTCCAACTCAAACTTCATAAAATTACAAAGGTGATTGTATTATGGAAATAAGAATAAAACGCAGCACCGTTTTGACGGTGCTCTATCTCCTTCTTGTGTGTCTTGGGACGGTTCGGGTTTATTTTTATGAAAACACAGCGGTTGCCGCCCTACCCGTTCACAACAGAATGATAGTGATTGATGCGGGGCACGGTGGTTTTGACCCCGGCAAGGTTGCCTCTGACGGAGTGGAGGAAAAGGAAATAAATTTAGCTATTGCAAAACAGCTCAGCGGATATTTGATACAGGGCGGTGCGCAGGTGGTTGAAACCAGAATAGGTGACGAAGCACTTTCAAAAAGCAAGCGTGACGACCTTAACAAAAGGGTAAAAATAGCCAATACGGGCAATGTGGATTTGTTTGTGAGCATACATCAAAATTCTTTCCCGAAAGGCAGTGCAAAGGGTGCACAGGTGTTTTATTACAAGGGTTCGGAAAACGGAAAAAGGCTTGCAATCTCAATACAAAATCGTCTGCGTGAAGTGGTGGACGTGCAAAACACCCGTGTGCCCAAGGAAAACACAAATTATTATATCCTCAAAGAAGCAAAAATCCCGAGTGTGATTGTGGAATGTGGCTTTTTGAGCAATTTGGACGAACACGATAAACTACTCAGCGAGGAATACCGCCAAAAAATAGCATGGGCGATATATATGGGTATTCTCGACTATTACGGCGAAACCACGCTGTAAGTTATAGCCTTCATAATTTTTTAATCATATTTTCATTTTGCCGCTAAATAAAGTTGTTGCTATTTATACTATATCTGTGCTATAATAAACTTAAGGGATAACCCAAATAAATTTATATGGAGGTACACTATGAGCGAAAACGAAAAAATCTATGACATAAACGAAGAAGATGTAGACAAAATGGAGTTGGAACTTGATGACGGCACAAAACTTACTTGCGTTGTCCTCGGTATTTTCGACATTGAAGAATATCCGGGTAAGGAATATATAGCACTTTTGCCGGATAACGAAGAAGAAGTTCTTCTTTACCAGTACAATGAGGGTGAGGATGAAGAAAGTTTCTTCCTTGATAACATTGAAACAGACGAAGAATTTGCAGCAGTTGAAGAAGCATTCCTTGAATTTATGGATGAGGAAGCGGCTGAATTTGAAGTTGAAGATGATATCGAGGAATAAAATTTACAATCGATAAGGTAAACATAACTTTGTGTGTGTTATTTTAAGTTTATGAACAAGACCTGTTCGGTTTTTCCGTGCAGGTCTGTTATTTTTTTATCGACACTTCGCTTAAGATATCAACAATTATTGGGAGGGTAAAATGAACGCAGCAATAATAGCCGAATATAATCCGTTTCACAACGGACATTTGTATCACATACAGAAAACAAAAGAGGTAACAATGGCTGACAAGGTTATCGCCGTTATGAGCGGAAACTTTGTGCAGAGGGGTGAGCCTGCATTGCTTGACAAGGTTGCACGCACGAGGTGCGCCCTGCAAAACGGAATTGATATGGTGCTGGAGCTGCCTGTGGAATATGCCACGGGTGCGGCAGATGTTTTTGCCTTTGGTGCTGTTGACCTTTTGAACAAAACAAACATAGTTGACGGTCTTTGCTTCGGCACGGAGGCGGGCAATATATCGGATTTTTCCGATATAGCGGATATATTGAACGACGAACCCGAGCAATTTAAGGAGCTTATAAAGCAGGAGATGGAAAAAGGCATTACCTACCCATCCGCAAGAGCAAACGCACTTGCCAGATATATTGATGCCGATGTACCTTTTTTGAGCACTCCCAACAACATACTTGCGCTTGAATATATTAGGGTACTCAAAAGATTGCATAGCAAAATATGGCCTTATACAATAAAACGTGCCGTGAACGAATTTAACAGCACGGAACTCACGGGGGATATATCATCCGCAACGGCAATAAGAACCGCATTTATGAATGACGATGATGAAAATGCTTACAAGGCAATACCCGAAAATTGCCACAGCATTATACGCCATAATCTTGAATATATACCCACCCTCAACGACTATTCCGGTGCACTTCATTATATACTGCGAACCACCACCACGGCGGAGCTGACAAAATATGCGGACGTAACCGAGGGCATTGAAAACAGAATAAAGAAAAACGATATCAACCGAGAAATTTCGGAACTTATTAACGTAATAAAAACCAAAAGATATACCTACACAAAATTGAACCGTGCGATACTTCATATACTTTTGAAAATCACAAGAAAGCAGCAGGATATGACGGGCGGTGTTAAATATATAAGGGTTCTCGGTTTCAGAAAAGAAAGTGAAAATTTGCTTGCGGAGCTTACTCAAAAGGCAGCTGTGCCTGTGATTACAAATGCCAAATCATCGGAAGATTTTCTCCGCACGGAAGCAAGGGCAACAGACCTTTATTACATGGCAACAACGGGCGAAACGGGAAAAGAATTCACAAATCCCATAGTCGTTATATAAGCAAGCGGAGGGAAAATATGAGTTTAGTTGATATACTTGATATATTTTACCCTCGCCGCTGTATCGCCTGCCAAAAACTGCTTACCGTAACCGGCGACAAGTGGCTTTGCAAGGATTGCAAGCCAAGCTTTGTGCCCGTTAAATCGGCAAGTGAATTTTGTTGCCAAACCTGCGGCAGACCTATTGAACATTACGGCAACTGTGTTTTTTGCAATACCGAAAAGACGTATTACCAAAAAGGCAGTTGCCTTTATTCATATAAGGACGGCGTGAGAAAGGCATTTTTCAGATTCAAATTCCGAGAAAGACCCGATTATTCAAAATTCTTCGGTAAAGAAATGGCGTATAATTTTGACGGCAACAAAACGATTTACGATATAGTCACCGCCGTGCCTATGTTCCCAAAAAAGCAACGCCAAAGAGGATATAATCAGTCCGAAAAACTGGCACAGGTATTTGCAAAAGAAACCGGTTTGAAATACGAACGAGTATTGACAAAACAAAAAGATACAAAAGCTCAAAGGGAATTGAAAAGCGAACAAAGACGTAAAAATATCAAAAATGCCTTTGCCGTGAATACCGATGTTAAAGGAAAAAGCATACTGCTGATAGATGACGTTGTGACAACAGGCTATACAATAAATGAGTGCTGCCGTGTGCTGAAAAAGGCAGGGGCGGCAAGGGTTGATTATTATGCACTTTGCACCAGAGATAAATCTGTTCTTTTTTAGGAAAAAAGAACCAAAAACCTCGGGGCGTTCCGATTCGCCCCGAACCCCTAACGGGCAGGGGCGGAGAGGTTGGTGACTCATCGGAGTACGGTGCGGGTTGCCCCTGCACCCTACCCGTTTTACGGTGTAGGTGGAGGACACATGGTGTTTCTAACAACAATCGTCGGATGAACGGTTTTTTGCCTTCCCTACTAGGGAAGGGGGACCGCTTTAGCGGTGGATGAGTGGCGGTAGAATGATGAATCAGGGTGAGGTATAATCCTTAGTTTTACGCCTCATCCGCTATTAGCTCGACATTGCCTACAATGTCGGTGCATGGGTTGCCCCAACCACACCCGAAAACGGGTGGGTGCAGGGGCAACCCGCACCTTACTACGGTGAACCGTTGCAGCACACCGCCCCTGCCCGTTAGGGGTTCGGGGCGAATCTAGTTTCAAAATTACAAAGTAATTTTGAAATCCCGTAGGGATTCGCAGTTTTGCTTCGCAAAATGCGAACCACCCGAGGGTTTTTGGTTCTTTTTGCCCCCAAAAAGAACATATATACTCTTTTTTTTATTGACATAATGATTATTTGGTGCTACAATAAAATGTGGATAGTGGTTTATTTTGTAAATAATCCGTCATAAAGTATACTTTATGACGGTCTTTTTTTTACGAATTTTTTTCGGTAAATTTACCGGAAATCACCTGCCTATTCAAATTATTTTTAGTGAAATACAGCAAAAAATTCCCCCGAAAATTTCATAATACCGTTCCCGTCATAAAGTATACTTTTTGATGGTTTTCCGTTTTTGTACGGCAATTTAACACCGCTATCCAATTCGGATAAAGGAGGGTAGAGGTTTATAAGAAACATAAATTTGCCTATTTGGCGTGGTATTGAGTATAGTGTACAAATATTCAATGTCACAAATCTTATAATTAAGGGGGATTTTAAAATGAACAAAAGGTTCAAAAAAGTGATTAGCTCCGTCCTCGCCGCTGTTATGACACTGGGCGTTGTGAGCGTGGCTAATGTGAGTAGTGTGTTTGCGGGTGATGGTGATTCATTCACTATAACAGCGGATAATTTCTATCCTGCAAGTACAAGCACATCTGATAGTAAGCAGGCAACTACTGCGTTTACTATTAACGGTGTAGAGATTTCAAAATTAAGCGAAACACCTTATTATAAAACTTATGGTGCTTATGCTAATACAAATAATAACGGTACATTAACAAATGATTCTGGCAAAACTTGGACTAGTGAGCTTGTTATGGGAAAATCTAATACATCTTTCTCTTTTACACCTTTAAATGATGGAAAAATAACTGTATATTTTTATACTGGTGATACTGGTAGTACGATAAAAATAGATAGTGTTACAAGCAGTGATACATCCAAATACAAAGTTAAAACAGTTAGCGGAAATTGTAGTGCTAATACAAAATGTACAATTACTATGAGTTCAAGCAAAGTGGTTTTTCTTGAAATGGATTATGTTGCAGGTCCAAGTAAATCCTACGAAAATGTAATTACCGGTAATGTTACACTTCCTGATGGTGCAGAAGTTTCCGAGTTTACACTCACAGATGCTAACAACAACAGTTACAAAGCTACAGTTAAAGGTGATGGTACATATACAGCTACTATCACCAAAAAAATAACTGCAAGCACAACATTAACACCAAGTCTTTCCGGATATACAACAGATAGCGTTGTCACATTAACAGATATCACAGACAACGGAAGCACCACCGATGTTGTTAAAAATACTGCAACAGGTTCAGATGTTGTATTTACAAAACTTCAAACTCATTCAGTGACAGCAACGGTAAAAGATGAAAACGGTAATGCTATAAGTGATGCAACCATATATTATGAAAAAGACAAAACAGTTGATTCAGATACGAAAAAATCTGCAACAAATGAGAATGGTCAATTTACAATAGCTGATTTCACAACTAGTGCAGATGTTTATGTACAGAGGGCTGATTATTGGACAGCTCATGTTACATATACAGAAGCTGATTCCGATGCTGTTATCACTCTTTCACGTGTAGCAGTACAGAACACAGGCGATAACACATTTTCAACAGCAAACTTTAATAAGCCTGATGATAGTAAGTATGCCGGTGAAGACGCTTGGTCAAGAACACAGATAAAGGATAGTTATACAGCAAACGGATTTACATATACAGGTAATGGTGCTTACATTTATTACACAAAATCAAAGACAGATTTGCAATCTGCCGCTTCTAACTCCGGAGAAGGTACAAAAATCACTTACACACCTGCTGTAAACGGTAAAATAACATTAAACATTAGACCTGCAGGAAGTGTTTCAACAACACAAACTCGTGGTTTCTCTGTAAATGGTGAAAAGACTTGGTTTTCAGAATCATCAAGTAACTACAACACATACACTTATAATGCAACTGCCGGTGAAGAATTTACAATTGAAGTAATTGGTACATCAATGTCAAATATTAAATCTGTAGAATTTACACCTGTATCTTCATTTGAGTATGTAGACACTCAGAAATCCTCTGATGGTACTTCATTATATGTTATCGGTAAGATTAAAAAATCAGCAATAAGCACTGTTGATGAAGTTGGTTTCATAGCTGCAAAGACCGATGATAAGAATATGTCAACAACAGAAGTTGCAACAAAAGTTGTTGATGGAACTACCACAATCGTAGATGCAGATAATGATTATTATTTTGCAGCTACTAAGATAACAATTGATGACAATGCTTCTTCAATTGTTATTACACCTTATTCAATGAAAGACGGTACTATTACAAGAGGTTCATCAACCACTTACACAATATCTTGATTAGTTAAAGGAGGATATTAAAAATGAAAAAAGTTTATAACGCTCCTGAGGTTGAAATTACTCAATTTAACAATCAGGATACAATATTATTAACAAGCAATGCAACAGTGAATGAAAATAGCACTTTGGGTCTTTATACATTAACAGGTGTTGCATCCACAGGTAAATGGAATAGCTAATATTTCAACACTTCCCCTGCTTTGATTTTCAAAGCGGGGAATTTTTTGCAAAAAAACAGCCAACCCATAAGGTCGGCTGCAAAATTATTTTATGATTTCCAAAAATTCCTCCTCGGTGATAATCGGCACACCGAGTTCTTTTGCCTTTTTATTTTTTGATGAAGATGAATTCACATCATTATTTATAAGGTAGTTTGTTTTTGAGGACACGCTGCCCGTTGTCTTTCCTCCGAGTGCTTCAATTGTGTTTTGAAGTTCCTTACGGTTTTTGAAGTGATGCACGTCACCCGTTATAACAAAAATTTTGCCGTCAAGCTTATTTTCGCTTGTTTCCTCTTCCTTATTAAATGTTATGAACTTAAGCGCAGTTTCAATGAGCGCCCTATTCTCATCATTTGCAAAATATTTTTCCACCGAAGCGGCTATAATTTCACCGAAGCCCTCAATTTCGGCAAGCTCTTCAACCTTTGCACTCATAATTGCATCAAAGTCATTTTTGTAATATTTACAAAGAAGCTTTGCATTGCTAAGACCAACGTGATTTATGCCAAGTGCGTAAATGAATGCAAAAAGATTCACATTTTCAGCCTTTTTCACTGCCTTTATGAGCTTATCAA
>CAZUXS010000072.1:9734-11223 GCA_964624605.1 uncultured Lachnospiraceae bacterium
GCAAAAAGATTCACATTTTCAGCCTTTTTCACTGCCTTTATGAGCTTATCAAAACTCTTTTCGCCGAAGCCGTCAAGCTCCACAATTTCATCGTGATACTTCTCCAAATCGAATATATCGGGGTACTTATCAATGAAACCACATTCAATGAATTTTTCAATTGTAGCCTCGGAAAGTCCCTCAATATTCATAGCATCACGGCTTACAAAATGCACCAGTGAATGAACCCTCTGTGCCTTGCAATTCGGGTTGGTGCACATAAGTGCCTCCCCGTCACGCAGTGACACAATTTCCGTTTCACCACCGCACACGGGGCAGTTTTTCGGAATTTCAATATTCCCGCTTTGAGTGAGATTTGCGGAAAGTTGCGGAATTATCATATTAGCCTTGTAAACAGTGATTTTGTCGCCTATGCCAAGCTTAAGATTTTTAACTATGCTGACGTTGTGCACGCTCGCCCTGTTCACGGTTGTGCCCTCCAGTTCCACAGGCTCAAAAACCGCCACGGGGTTTATAAGTCCCGTTCTGGAAGTGCTCCAATCTATATATTTAAGGGTGGTTTCAGCCTCTTCATCCTGCCACTTGAAAGCTATTGAATCCCTCGGGAATTTAGCCGTTGTGCCAAGACTTTGAGAATAACTTTTGCTTGTGTAGGTGAGCACAAGTCCGTCCGTTGCAAAGCGGTTTTTAGGTATTTTTTCCTCAAAAGCTCTGACGGCAGTTTCCACCTTATCGGCTGTGACAATTGTCCTCTCCACCGTTTCAAATCCAAGGCTGTCAAGCCAACTCATATCGTCGGCTTTGCTGTCCGTGCCCTCTCTGCCCTCCGCACTCACAAGCTGAAAGGCAATAAGGCTTACGTTTCGCCTTGCACAGACCTCACTGTTGAGCTGACGCACTGTGCCGCTGCAAAGATTACGTGGATTTTTATATTGGTCGTCCGGCTCTAAATCTTCATTAATATTGTTGAAATCCTCAAATGAAATTACAGCCTCGCCACGGATTACAAGCTCCCCCGTGAATGAAATTTTGACGGGTATGTTTTTGAAAGTTTTGGCATTGTGGGTTATATCCTCACCCACTTCACCGTTACCCCTTGTGACAGCCTGAAAAAGTGTGCCGTTTTTGTAGGTCAAAACAACGGTCAAACCGTCCATTTTGTAGCTTAACATACCCTCGTTGCCGCCCAAAAAATCAGCAAGTGCGGCAACACTTTTTGTTTTATCAAGTGAGAGCATACGGCTTTCATGCCTTACCTTTGTAAGCGAACTCAAAACCTCATAGCCTACCCTTTGAGTTAAGCTCTCGGCAAGCACTATCCCCGTTTCGGCTTCAAGTGCGACAAGCTCATCATAAAGCTTGTCATACTCAAAATCACTCATCACTTCTCTGCTTTCGGAATAATAAGCCTTTGCGGCATTACTCAAAATGCCGATAAGCTCCTTCATTCTTTCAACTTTATTTTCCATTACATACTTTCCTTTATTGA
>CAZUXS010000073.1:0-10793 GCA_964624605.1 uncultured Lachnospiraceae bacterium
ATGTAGCACTTGTGTATGTTTATTATTTTCTCGGCTTCCGTCATTGAAAGAACTTCGGGTATGCCGCCCAGTTCAAGCCCCTGTGATTGAAGCATAGTGCCCATTGCACCGTCAAGTATTATAAATTTTTTATTGTTTAATATTTCAGTTAATCCCACAGTGTTCTCCTCGCTTTCTGAATTGACAGGTTTTGTTCATATTGCAAATTGCACAGCCTTGTCTTTTCCTTGGTAATGGGGTGTCCGAAAGACCGATGATTGCCGTAACGGACTTTCGTGGTATCAATATGTTGTTCTGCGTTGCCGTCAAGCCTATTTGCCTTTGGGCATCGGCAAGGGCAAGCAACTGCGGTTGCAGCTCTATAGGCAAATCTCCGTAGCCGGGAGAAAATCTCCACGTCATAAATTTGCCCTCTATGCTGTCCTTTATTTCCTCTTCGGCGGCGTTGCACACCTGTTCTATGGCGGCACTTGCAAGCGCATCGGCGGCGAGTGCCTTTGTCATATCGGTTATTTCGTATCGGCGTATTGTTTTATCCGCTTCACCCGAAAGTGTGGTGGCAAGCAGAATAATGCCGTCACAGCCCTCAAGGTGGGTGCGTATGGAATTTCCGCTCAAAATAACATTACTGCCGTCTATCTTTATGCCCGAATCAGAGTGAGTTATTCCGAAGATTTTATATGTGTATTTTGGTTTTATACAACCGAGAAGTGCCGATTCACAGTCGTTTATCAATGCCTGTATATTTTCGGCAACTTCATTTGAGTGATAGCCCATGTATCTCAAAGCTTCACTTTGATTTATATAATCAAGTTCAATCATAATATCATCCTTTTTATATGCCAAATTGCATCATATCAGGTAATTATACCACATTTCTTGAAATTCGTAAATATTTTTCTGTGTTTTTGTGATGTACTTTAATCTTTTTGTATTCGATTTGGAAAAGTGAAGAAACAAAATAAATCAAAATACCTCACAACATGAGAAAAACTCCTTAAAAATGTTTACATAAAAGCATTTTGTGGAGTTTTTCTCTGTTTTCATTAATCCAAAAATCTGATATCCTTGCCAAAAAACCTGTATATCTTGTAATTGCCTATTATTCTTGAAACAAATCTTTCGGAGTAAAGCTTTTTCATTTCTCTCAATCTCAAATTTGTGGAAATTATGGTTGATTTTTCTTCCACAAGTCTGTTATTTATTATTCCGAAAAGCTCGGAGCTTGTGAAAGCATTTACGTTTTCCGTGCCCAAATCATCTATTATAAGTAAATCACAGCTTTTAAGCATTTCCAGTTCGTCACTTTGAACCGATTTACGCAGTTTATATTCGCCCAAAAAGTCAAAAAGCTGAATAGCGGATGTGTAGGCAACGCTCTTTCCGTTATCCATAACGGATTTTGCAATGCAGCTGCATAGAAAGGTTTTGCCAAGCCCCGAATTACCGTAAAAAACAAGGTTTACGCTTTCTTTACCAACCAGTGCGGCACTTTCCGCAACCTCTGCGGATATCCTTCTTATATTATCTCTGGGAGAAATTTCTTCACCCTCGGGTATTTCGGATGAAAAAAGATTGATATTGAAAGTTGAAAAATTTTCCTTTTTCACAAGCTTCCCCATATTGGAAAGCTCATAATATTTTTCAATCAATCTTTGATTGAAGCAATAGCATCTTTGGTTGCCGACATATCCCGTATCCTTACACTTCGCACAAATATAAAGATTGTTGAGATATTTCGGTGAATAACCGTTTTTCGCAAGTATATCTTTCTTTTGAGTTTTGAGCATTTCCAACTCATCCTTAAGCCTTTCAACAGCTTCAAGCTTATCCTCCGATGTGTAAAATATTTTCATAAGCTTACTGCCTGTTTGTGAAATATCCTCATCAATTTTCTTTATTATAGGAAATTTTGCATATATCTCGTTTTTTCGCCTAGCCATTTCGTAGCCTGCTTTATCTCTGTTAAGCTCGTATTCCTTAAATATTTCCTTGTAAATTTCACTTTTAGTCATATATTATACCCCACCATTCGGATTTCACTTCAAATTTTTCCTTTTTATAATTTCTTCCAGCTCATCCTCTTCGTAATCTCTTTGCTCGTAGCTGTTGAAGCTGTTGCTTTTCACGCTCACATTATTGCTGCCCTGTTTGTGCCTTGCATCCGCAAGTTCAACCGCTTCGGCTGTTTTTATGCCGGATTTATACCAGTTTTCTATTATTTTATCAGCATAAGCAAAGCTAACCTGTCCAGTGTTGGCTATTGTTTTATCGCAGGCTATTTTTATCATCTGCATTGTGTAGCCGTAATTTTTAATCCACTTTTGTATAAGCCTTTGTTCTTCCTTGTTTGCCGCCCTGTTATGTACTCCGAAAAATTGCAGCACCTCTTTGTATTCATTGGCAAAATAGTTGAGATGGGCTTCCGCCTCGTCGGCATTTTTTATTTCACGCTCAGCCCAATCTATAGCCGTTTTTTCCATATATCTCATGGATTTTCCGTTTTTTCCGCAGTATGTGAGCAATACGGCAATTACGTCCATAGGCAATTTAAGCCATTCATAAAAGCCTACAATCGTGCTTACATCATTTGAACTGAGCACCTTATTAAGTGACAACTCCGCCATCTGCAATAAATCCGTGATTTCGGGATTAGCGGTTATTATTTCCTCAATCTGTGTGGGATTATACACAGGTTTTTCTTGTGTAAGAGTTGTTTTAATCGGGGTTGAAACAGTTGCCGCCGCCTGTGCCGCAGAAATCTCCTCGGGTGCTTTTTCCTTTTTGATAAGTTTGCTTTTCACAGCTGTAAACTCAATCACAACATCCTCTTTTGTACCCGTCATTTTCACAAGACCCATTTTTTTCCAAAACTTCCAAGCCTTTATAACGTCGGATTCAAGAATTGAAAATTTATCCGCAATCTCCTCATTTGTGACAGTTTTTTCCTCTGTGGCCATACGCAATGCATATATGTAAATAAGTGAAAAAACAGGCACTGCCTGTGTCATATATTCATCGATAAAAATATTGTCCACTTCGGTAAATTTTTTTGCACACTTTAACCGTATACTCATACAATCTCTCCCGTAAATCCTTGGCGGTGTGAATTCACACCGCCCGCTATTATTCAAAAATCACCCGATTAAGGGGATTTAAAATTTATAAAATAAAAATAACAATGCCTATCCTTCGGCTGCACAATAATTTTATCATAAATACAAAAAATATTCAAGGCAAAGTTAAAAAGCGGGGCAATGCTTAAAAAACAACAATAAATGAAAAAAAATTAATAAAAATTAGTACAAATTGCTTTTTGGCTATTGAAAAAGGCGAGTTTATGAGTTATAATAAGATTAATTATCTGATTTATGACTGCTGTATGGGTAAAAAACGGAATAATTTACCAAAATCGGTAATTTTAAAATTGCCGTGATACGGTGTGTTTTACGTAGGGTTTGTATTTGTGGATTTCCCACACTCACTGCTTTGCAATGAAGATAAATCAGCTTCCGGAAAATATGGCGGAATTGGAGGGAATCAGCGTGATTGAAGCAGTTAGCTGCGGTGGCGTGGTAATTCACAGAGGAAAGGTTCTGCTGCTCTATAAAAATCAGAATGGGCGTTATATGGGTTGGGTTATGCCGAAAGGCACTGTGGAAGCAGGTGAAACCTACCGTGAAACGGCACTTCGGGAAGTAAAAGAGGAAACGGACTCATCGGCAAGAATTGTTAAGTATATAGGTAAAACACAATATACGTTCAGGGGCAACACCGATGTTGTGAATAAGACGGTGCATTGGTATCTGATGGTGACTGATTCGTTTTCATGCAAACCGCAGGCGGAGGAGTATTTTGCGGATGCGGGTTTTTATAAGCAGCATGAGGCATATTATCTGCTTAAGTTTCACGATGAAAAGCAGATAATGAGGCGGGCTTTCATTGAATACAATGAGTATCGCAGCAGAGAATTTAAAAAGAAGTATGCAAAATAGGAGGTATGAGCATGAAGTTTGAAAATATTAAAAACGAACACGCTATTGAGGAAATAAGAAACGCTATAAAGCGTATTGAAAGAGATAACAGCCTTAAAACACTTTTGATTGTGGGTCTTAGCATTGCGGCTGTGTTTGCTGTGATTGTGTTTCTTATACTCAAAATAAAGGATAAGTCTGCAAAAAAGAAGATTTTTGACAGTGCGGACGGCTATTATTTTGATGATGATGACGATGTGGATTTCAGTGATTATTCATTATTCGATGACGATGACGATTTTGAATATTATCCCGAGGACTATGATGATATGGAGGATATGTCATTTGATGATGATTTGGATGACATTGATCTTGGTGATGAGTAAGGAGATTAAAACAGAATATGAAGTTAAAAAAAATTACATCAATGCTTTTGTCAATGACACTGCTCTTTACGGGGGTGAGTGCCGTGGCTGTTAAGGCTGAAAATACTGTGCCTAAGATATATGTTGTGGGTGACTCCACGGCTTGTATCTATGAATACGACAATAATTATGCTCTTCCTCGTGCAGGTTGGGGTATGTACCTTGATGAATATGTGAATGACAAAGCTGATGTTGTTGACCTTGCAATGTCCGGAAGAAGCTCCAAAAGCTTCACAACGGAGGATAACTACAAAACACTTGTTTCTGACGTAAAAGCGGGTGATTTTGTACTCATACAGTTCGGTCACAACGATGCCAAAAAGAGCAGTGACGAGGATTTGCAAAACAGATATACAGACCCCGAGGGCGATAAGGATACAGAGGGCAGTTTCAAAAACTCACTCTATAAAAATTATGTGCAGCCTGTTTTGGATGCGGGTGCAACACCTGTGCTTTTGACACCTATTTCACGTCATTCATTTGACGAGGATGGAAAAGTGAAAGATACTCACGGTCTTTATGATGATGCGGTAAGAGAGCTTGCAACAGAGCTTGATATAAACTGTGTTGATATGACAAAGGCAACAGAAGAGCTTTATAACGAGATGGGTGACGAGGGTTCACTTGTTTTCCATGCTGTTTTCCGTGATACCGCAAAGGGTACGGACGGCTATGACACAACACATCTCAATCACTACGGTGCTGCCGTTGTTGCAAGAAGTGTCGCATATAATCTTGAAGATTTTGATTTATTAAAGCCATATATAGACGAAGCCAAGGTTGAAGATGATAGTCTTTACTGCATTGACGGTATGACAAGAGGCGAGTTTGTTTCAACTCTTGTGAGAATACTCGGCAAGGATGCACAGCTTAACGATGCCGGCAAGTATGAGCTTTTATCATCCAAGGACGCTTTTGCAGATGTGGATACGAGTAAGGCTTATGCAACGGCTGTCGGAATTGCAAAGGAAATCGGTCTTTCAAACGGTGATGAAAACGGTGACTTCAACGGCGATGAAACTCTTACAATGCAGGATATGTGTGTGCTTGTGGAAAGAGCTTTCAATATTGCGGGAAAGAGCTTGAAAACAAATACACTTGTGAGAGACGTTCAGGTTGAAAATGTTTCCGATTATGCAACCGAGGCTGTAAACGGTGTTCTCAATGCTTTCTATGACAGCGGTTCCGTGTTTGACGGAAAAGAGCCTGCCGACAGAGTGACTTGTTTCTATCTTTACGGTGTGCTTTATGATAACATTTATGAGCAGAAAGAGGACTCTCAGGCACAGTCAATAGACCAGCTTGAGGTTGTGGAAAATTATAATAAGAAGTAAATAGTTGTTTTTAATTTAATGGGGATATATCTGGCGGTATATCCCTTGTTTGGTAAAGGTTGATTATATGAAATATGATAAAAAAACTATGATTGATGCCGCTATGGGCAGGATAAAATGTGATTTGGTACTGCGTGGCGGAAAAATAATTGATGTGAGAAATCACAAAATAATTGAAGGCAATTTAGGTATAAAGGCCGGTTACATAGTCGGAATAGGTGACTACGAGGGTGAAAAGGTTGTTGAGCTTGACGGAAAGTATGTTTCACCCGGATTTACGGACAGCCATTTGCATATTGAATCAAGTATGTTGACACCTGCCGAGTATGCCAAAATAGCCGTGCCTTTCGGCGTGACAACCCTCATTGCCGACCCTCACGAAATTGTAAATGTATGCGGTGAGGCGGGGCTTAAATTTATGGTTGAACAGAGCAAAAATCTGCCTGTGGATATTTACTATGTGTTGCCGTCCTGCGTGCCAGCAACACCCTTTGATGATGCGGGCTGTGTGATTGACGGCGATAAAACAAAGGAGCTTATGGAAAAATATAACCTCATTGCGCTTGGGGAAATGATGAATTATCCGGGGGTTATATATGCGGATGAGGATGTTATAAAAAAATTAAACTGTGCCGACAAGATAGACGGGCATGCACCCGTTGCAAGCGGTAAGGAGCTTAATGCCTATATCTGCGGTGGCGTGGATAATGACCACGAGTGCACAACGGCTGAAAATGCACTTGAAAAAGTAAGTTGCGGCATGAATGTTTTCATAAGAGAGGGCACGGGTGCAAAAAATCTCGAAGAGCTTATAAAGGCTGTAACTCCGTATAATATGCGCCATTTCGCATTTTGCACCGATGATAAGGCACTTAATGACGTGCTCAAAGAGGGTACAATATCACATTGCATAAACAAGGCTGTTTCACTGGGTATGGATAATATAACGGCGTTTACTCTTGCAAGTTATAATGCGGCTGTATTTTATAACTTGGAGAAAAAAGGTGCGATAGTGCCCGAAAACAGAGCGGATTTGGTCGTTTGCGACAGTGATGCAAAAACAATTTACGAGGTCTATAAAGACGGAAAACTTGTGGCTAAGGATGGTAAAGCACTTTTTGAAACCGTTGAAACGGATAAAACCGAGGTTGTGAAAACAGTGCATATAAAGCCTGTGACGGCAAGTGATTTTGAAAAGAAATTTGATAAAACCGAACCTGCGATAGTGATTGAACAGGGTAGCCTTATAACAAAGGGTGTGTACTGTGAAAATGCGGACGGGCTCAATCTCTGTGCAAATGTGGAGCGTCACAAGGCAAGCGGAAAAATAGGCAAGTGCTTTGTGAAAGGCTTTGATATCAAAAACGGTGCTGTTGCACAGACCATAGGTCACGATTCTCACAATATAAGTGTGATAGGTGATACAGCCGAAAATATGGCTGTTGCTGTGAATGCCCTCGGTGAAAACGGTGGCATTGCCGTTGTGGAAAACGGAAAGGTGACAGCATATATCGAACTTGAAATTGCGGGCTTGCTTTCATCCAAAAAGGCGGAAGAGGCGCTTGAGGAACACGATGCTGTTATTGAGGCAACAAGGAAGATTTGTCCCGAGGGCAGCAGTACACTTTTGATGATATTAAGCTTTATATCACTGCTTGTAATTCCCGAATTGAAGTTAAGTGACAGAGGCTTATTTGATGTAAATAATTTTAAATTTTTGTAGGAATACTATGGGAAAAATAACATACAATTTGAATACAATTGAATATAACGAATCCGACAGGGATGCAATATTTGCTTATGCCTCACAGTACAAAACAGGGCTTGTGAAAAAGAACAAAACCGATGTTAAAACCTTGAATGATTTGAAATCGGCTTATGAAAGAATGACCGTAAAGGTAAACTCACTTCTTAACCAAGCCGAAAACGAAGTGAAAGAAACTTTCATAATTGAGGTGAAGAATATATACAGAAGATATTGGAAAATATACAAGCACTTTAATATGAAAAACAAAAAAAAGAAGTCACTTCGAAACATTCCGCTTGAAGAAAAGCTTGATGAACTGCTTATGTATTCCGCAACGCTTGAAGCTCATATTTTTTACGAATATATAAGTACAAGGTTTGATGACAGAGATTACGGAGTGAAGTCTGTGCTTTCGTATGGCAATGCAAAGGAACTGAATACCTACTATCAAACCGGTATTATGGAAATAGTGAAAAGCAGTGATATTTTCGGTTTGGTGGATATGCTTGCGGAAGCAATTGACAGACCCGTAACCGACCGCTTTTCATCGGCAAGAAAGATGCACAGAATGTTTTATATCCACGTCGGCAAAACCAACAGCGGCAAAACCTACGATTCCATACAAAAGCTTATTGGTGCAAATAAGGGTACGTATCTTGCACCTTTGAGGCTGCTTGCACTGGAAAAATTTGACGAGTTAAATGCGGCAGGTGTGAAATGCAGTTTCTCAACGGGTGAGGAAGAGAGAGTTGTTGAGGGTGCAACACACGTTTCCGCAACGGTTGAAATGGCTGATTTTAACACCGTTTACGATGTTGCGGTTATTGACGAATGTCAGATGATAACGGACAGAAACAGGGGTTATGCGTGGTCAAAGGCGATATTGGGAATACAGGCTTACGAGATTTGTCTTTGCACAGCACCCGAAGCGCTTAATCTGCTCATAAAGCTCATAGAGGACTGCGGTGACTACTACAAAATTGTAAGGCACAGAAGAAATACTCCCCTTATTATGGAAGAAAAGGCATTTACATTTGACGATGTTAAAAAGGGTGATGCCCTTGTTGCTTTTTCAAAAAACAGAGTTAATGCAATTGCAGCCGAGCTTATGCAGAGAGGTGTTAAGGTAAGTGTGCTTTACGGCGCTTTGCCTTATGAGGCAAGAATAAAGCAGTTCAGAAACTTCACAAGCGGTGAAGCCGATGTTATGGTTTGCACGGATGCCATAGGTATGGGTCTCAATTTGCCCATAAAGCGAATTGTGTTTATGGAAACTTATAAGTTTGACGGCATAGAGCGCAGACCTCTTTCCGTGAGTGAAATAAAGCAGATTGCGGGCAGGGCAGGCAGGAGAGGTATATTTGATCAAGGCTACGTGTGTGCCTATTCGGAACAGCAAAATGACTATATTGCAAGGGCACTCAGGAGAAAAACTCCCGAAATGCAGGCTATGTGTATAAGTTTTCCGAAAAGTGTGCTTTTGAATGACGATATTAAGCTTTTAAAGACGATGAAGGCATGGAAACTTTTAAAGGTGGACGGAGCTTACATAAAAGAGGATTTGGAAGAAGCAATGTCCGGTGTGGTTTCCGTGAAACGTATTATGGATAAATACGGATTTGAGGTCGATAAGCTTGAAGTGTTTGAAATGGCGGCACTGCCCGTGGATAGAAGTGACGTGGGCGTAAACGGTTTGTGGAAAGACTATGCACTGAGCAAGCTGAGGGGCGATACCAAACTGGATAAACCCTATATGCGAAGTAAAAAAATAGATGATTTGCTGTCGTTTTCAAAAAAATTGGATGCCTATTTTATATGTTCAAGGGCTTGGAATATGGAATATGACAGCGAATGGGCAAACGAAAAAAGAGCCGAGTGCACAAGGCTTATAAATGAAAAGCTCATTGATGATTTGAAATCAAGAGTGGGCTGTTGCTCCGTCTGCGGTAAGGAACTTCCGTGGAACAGTATAAGCAAAAGCCTGTGTGACGATTGCAGAAGTGAAAGGATGTTTATGAGGTCGGAAACGAGATAGGATGTTTTTGAAAAAATATTCCGATTCGGGGAAGGCTTTGAATAAACACAAAAAGATGTATACAGCGGGAACGGAAACGGATAAATACGTTTCCGTTTTTGTATATACGGAATGGGTTAGGGGATATCAAAAGCTGTTTGTATTTAGTCAAAAAGTAGTCAAAAAGTAGTCAAAATCAGAAAAATGGTAATACCGGTAAAAATAAAAAATCCCGAAACCCTTTTATACAAAGGTGTTTCGGGTAAGCTGATAAAAGGACTCGAACCTTCAACCTACTGATTACGAATCAGTTGCTCTACCTTTGAGCTATATCAGCAAAATAAATATGTATTTACTTTAACCGTAAATCCTTTGATATTATAACAGTTTTTTTATAATATGTCAACACTCTTTTTATAATTGGTTTATTTTTTTGAAAACAAGGTAAAAAAATCCTTAAAATTAAAAAACAAAGAAAAACGCAGATATAACGAGATAAATTGAGAAAAAAAGAGATAATTTATAAAAATTATGGGAATGAGGTGCTTGCCAAATCTGTGCAATTATACTAATATATAAACAAGTTAGCACTCGAGTGAGATGAGTGCTAACAGATTGATTTAGTTTATTATTTATTTTATATAAGGAGGCAAATACTATGAGTTTAAGACCATTGGGTGAAAGAGTAGTGTTGAAGCAGGTTGAAGCTGAGGAAACAACAAAGGGTGGAATCATCCTCACAACTCAGTCTAAGGAAAAGCCACAGGAGGCAGAGGTTGTTGCAGTAGGCCCCGGTGCTGTTGTAGATGGTAAACTTGTTCCTATCGATGTTAAGGTAGGCGAAAAGGTTATATATGAAAAATACAGAGGTACGGAAGTTAAGGTTGGCGATGAGGAATACATCGTTGTTAAGGCAAGCGACATTGTTGCAGTTGTGGAATAATAGAATTTGATTGGAGGAAATTGTAATGGCAAAGCAGATTTTATACGGAGTAGAAGCCAGAAAGGCTCTTGAAGCAGGCGTAAATAAGCTTGCAGATACAGTAAAAGTAACACTCGGCCCTAAGGGCAGAAACGTGGTTCTTGATAAGAAGTTCGGTACACCTCTTATAACAAATGACGGTGTTACAATCGCAAAGGACATTGAACTTGAAGATGCATTTGAAAATATGGGTGCACAGCTTGTTAAGGAAGTTGCAACAAAGACAAACGACGTTGCAGGCGATGGCACAACAACAGCTACTGTTCTTGCACAGGCTATGATTCAGGAAGGTTTGAAGAACATTGCCGCAGGTGCTA
>CAZUXS010000074.1:0-10674 GCA_964624605.1 uncultured Lachnospiraceae bacterium
CCTCTTAAGGTTCGTGCTATGATGATGGGCGAAAACAATAAGTATAACAAATAATTTATTTGTATAACAATTTCACCCTCCGATTGGAGGGTGTTCTTTTTGAGGACAAAAAGAACCAAAAACCTCGGGTGGTTCGCATTTTGCGAAGCAAAATTGCGAATCCCTACGGGATTTCAAAATTACTTTGTAATTTTGAAACTAGATTCGCCCCGAACCCCTAACGGGCAGGGGCGGTGTAGGACTGTGACTCACCTAAGTTTGTAGCGGGTTGCCCCTGCACCCACCCGTTTTAGTAAGAACTTTTGATACTCAAAAGCCGCTTACAGTGGGCGGATTAATCTTTTCGCTTCATTGGTGTGGATGGAGCAAACTACTTAACCACCACTGTAAGAAATACTAAGGGGTGATTGGAACAAACTACTTAAGAATGTCCGCCTTTGTTACTTCGGTTTTTCCGAACATTATAATTTTTATCGTGAACACACCGTCTTTATAATCTGTGGTATAGTATCCGTCATATTTTTTCACTATATCCCCTATTATCTTCATTCCCCAACCGTGGTTGCCTTTCTTTTTGGATTTCATGTTATTCGGCACGGGGTTATTCTCCGCTGTGTTTGAGAGAATTATTGTCACGATATTGCCCTTGCTTTTAAGTCCGAAAGATATATAACCATCCTCCGTTTTTTCGGCTGCCTCAACGGCATTTTCAAAAAGATTGGCAACCAAACTGCAAAGGTCGGCATCATCCACATCAAGTTCCCGCACGGGTTGTATATCGTATGTGAATGTTATATCCCTCTTCTTTGCTTCGCTGTAATTCACATTCAGCACCATATCCAAAACTTCATTACCCGTTGAAAACTTATTCACATAAGTTCTTTCAACATTTATGCTTGAAATATAGCTTTCTATCTTATCATACTGCTTATTTTTTGCCATACCATCAAGCATATCCAAATGATGTCTGAACTCGTGAAAGCCCTTTGAATTTTCGGCATACAGCATATTTGTGTTTTTAAGGCTTTCCTCCAATATCTTATTTTGCACCGCAATGTTTTTTTGTTTTTCCACCATTGCCTTATCTGCAAAAAGTCGGTTGCTCACATATATAATAAACACCACCATAAACACGAACACTATGAACATAAACGCTATGCCAACCTTAAGCCCCTGCATACTGTTGCTTTGTATTATCCCCTGCATTTTTATATCCGCAGCAAAGCCAATAACCACCGCCAAAAGATACATATTGCTGTTTAAAAAATCAAAATATTCACTGTCCTTACCTCGCACAAATATGATGTAAATGACAAACAAAAAAGCTTTCAAGCAAATTGCAAGCAATATTCTCTCAAAAGTGCCGATACTTATAATCTTCAAAACATAGTCCACATCATTGAACACAACGCTTACTCCGCAAAGGGCAATTATTTCAACTATGCCCGTGAAAGCCGTATACGATACGGCAATTGAGATATCCGTCTTTATATTCTTTCGGAAAAACAGCCAAGACATAACCGCAAGTATCGCCACCGACATATACGTGTTGAAATAATGCACAGGCTGATTATACATATTCAAAAGCTGTATAATCACCATATAAACAATAGTTGTCACAATGCCAAAGGCTGTTCTTTTTTTCTTTTCCTCACTGTGATATATACTGTTCACGCACAGCACATAAATCAAAACTTCCGAAAAATTTATTGCCGCCTCCGTGATAACGTCAAACATACGACCTACCCCCAATATTCAAGCATTTGCTTTTTGACATCTGCGATATGCTCACGACCCATATAGAGCACCACGCCGTCATCCATTGTAATCTCGTTTTTATCAAAATGCCGAACGTGCTCAATGTTGACAATTATACCCTTTTTTATAATCACAAAATTGCCCGTGTCAAGTTTTTCCGCAACCTCCGAAAGTGTTGCCCTCTCCCTCATCACACTTCCGTCGGTCAAATGAAACTCGACGTATTTTTTCACTTTCTCGGCGTACATAATTGAGTTAAGTCTTACTTTATCGAAGCTATGCTTGCCAAACACCACATATTTATCCTCGCCCCGCTTGTTGATTTTAAGCTGTGCACTGCCGAGTGCTTCGGGGATTTCTTTTTCCGTTTCGGACTTTATTATATATCTGAAAGCCTCAACTTTGAAAGCGTCAAAAACATATTTATCGTGGTTTGTCAAAAAAATTATAACTGCATCATCATATAAAGAACGTATTCTTTTTGCAGTGCCTATGCCATCAACAACGGGAGTTTCTATATCAAGTATGTATATATCAAAATATTTTTCCCGACTTTCCACATCATTCAATAAAGCTTCACTATCCGTATACACACCCACCTCAATATCGTATGAATAATTACGTATAGCGGAATACACCCTATCCGCATACACCTGTTCATCATCACACACCGCTATCTTTAGCATATAATACACCTCTTTAGTATAGGCTGCCTAAATAAAAGGCAGCCCGATTTCATTAATTTTTAAATTTTAAAATCTCCGTCAAGTGACATTTGAAGCACAATAGCCGCATCGGCAGCTGTGATACTTCCATCGTGGTTTACATCCACATACTGTATATAATCATCGGTTTTATCTTCAATGGCAAGCTTAAAATCAAGGTTAAGTGATTTTTCAAGCACAAGTGCGGCATCGCCTGCTGTCAAAGAACCGTCACCATCCGCATCACCTGCAATAAGCTTATCCGTAACATCATTGTTGCCATTATTTCCGGTGTTGCCGGTGTTATCATCTATGTATCTGAATTCCACTGTCTGTGGGTAAAGCTCTGCATTATCGGCTGTTGAACCCTTGTAGCAATTCACAACACTTAGTGACGCACAACCCTCAAAAGCCGTTGTGTCTATGCTTGCGTTGCTGTTTAATATTGTAACTTCTTTGAGAGCATAACAATCATTGAAAGTATAACGGTCTATTTTTTCAATATTTTCGGGAAGTTTTATACTTTCAAGGTAAAGGCAATACAAGAAAGCTCTTGACCCTAAGCTTATAACGCTGTCCGGAATCTCCACTTCCGTCAGTGAACTACAGTTTGCAAACGCGTATGAACCTATACTTGTTACTCCGTTTGGTATTTTTACTTTTACCAAAGATGAGCAATAAAAAGCCTTATCTCCTATAGTCGTGACTGTGTCGGGGATTTCCACGTTACGCATTCCGGTCGATGTAAACACACCCTCGCCTATACTCGTCAAACCTTTCGGCATTGTTACACTCCTCAATTGTGAACAATAATTAAAAGCGTAGTCACCGATAACCTTGACACTGTCCGGAATATTTATACTCTCTATATAGCAATTATCAAAGGCATATTCACCTATTTCCTCTACCCCATCTGGTATGGTTATGTCAACCAAGCTATAACAACTCAAAAAAGCTGATTTACCTATCTTTTTAACATTAGCCGTCAACGGCAAGGATGTAAGAGATTTGCAATTGGCAAAGGCATATTCACCGATTTCCGTAACACTGCTCGGCATATCAACGCTTTTCAAGTCATAACACTCTGTAAATGCATTCTCCTCTATTTTAGTAACGCCATCAGGTATGGTTATGCTTTCCAAATCACCGCAATCCCAAAACATACAACGACTTATAACATTTATGTTGGCAGACAATTTAATGCTTTTAAGTTTTGAACAACTGCTAAAAGCCACGTTTCCTATTTTAACAACACTGTCCGGTATATCAAGACTTGTTAAATTTTTGCATTTATAAAAAGCATATTCCCCGATTTCCGTAACTCCATTCGGTATACTAAACCCCGTCAATCCTATGCACCCGAAGAAAGCATAGTTGCCTATGCTGCTTATACTGTCAGGCAGTTCCAATGTATTCAAATTTTTAATTTCGTAAAAAGCTTTGTCACCTATACCCGTAACTTTCACACCATCTATAATATCCGGTATAACCGCCTTTGTCACGGTATTGTCACAGCCTGTTATCTCACCTGTGTTCTTGTTAAAGTAAATATAACCTCCCTCCACTTCATACTTAATTTCATCGGCATTTTCACTTGCCTCATCCATGGCAACAACAGGCACATTATCCTCAGCCAAAACCATAGTTACACTACCCGTAGCAAGCACAGCCGTAAGCATAGCCGCTGTCAATTTCTTAAACTTCATAATAAAGAACCTCCTTAGTATAGGCTGCCCGTAAAGACAGCCCTCTTTTGTTTTTAAATTTTAAAATCTCTGTCCAATGACATTTGAAGCACAATAGCCGCATCGGCAGCTGTTATGCAGTCGTCATTGTTTACATCTAAATAAAACATATAATTCTCGGTTTTATCCTCAATGGCAAGCTTAAAATCAAGGTTAAGTGATTTTTCAAGCACAAGTGCGGCATCACCTGCTGTCAAAGTACCGTCACCGTCCGCATCACCGCTTTTGAATTCATCGGTAACATCGTTGTTGTTACCGTTGTTGTTACCGTTGTTGCTATCATTGCCGTTATTGTTGCCGGTGTTATCATCTATGTATCTGAACTCCACTTCCTGCGGGTAAAGCTCGGCATTATCCGCCGTTGAACCCTTGTAGCAATTCACAATTCCGAGTGCCGTACAACCATTGAAAGCCGCCGTGTCTATGCTCGCCTCATTGTTCAATATTGTCACCTCGGTAAGTCCCGTACAATCCCAAAATGCCAGCAAATTTATATTTTTAACATTACTTGGTATAACTATATCCGTCAAACTTTTGCACCCATAAAATGTATATTCCCTTATACTTTCAATATTGTTTGAAAGCTTTACACTTTTAAGACCTTGACAAGAGCTAAAGACGGTTTTTCCCACATCCGTAACGCTATCGGGAATTACTATTTTGGTCAAACCACCACAATCCCAAAAAGCCATATCACCTATGCTTGTCACACTATTCGGAATATTTATATATGTCAACTTACTGCAACCGCCGAAAGCATAAGCACCAATAGAAGTTACACTGTTCGGAATTGTTATTTTCTTCATATTGTGACAATTAAAAAATGCATTTTTACCTATTTTTGTTATTGTATCGGGTATTGTTATATTACTAAAACTATGGCAGGATGAGAAAACCGAATCTTCTATTTCCGTTACACTTCCGAGATTCGGTAATTCCTTAAGGTCACTGCACCCATCAAAAGCACTGCTTCTTATAGCCGTGACACTATCCGGTATATTCACACTTTGCAAATTATAGCAATTGTCAAAAGCAGAGCTTCCTATTTCCGTAACACCATACGGAATATCTATACTCCTTAGCCCTGTACAATCGTCAAAAACATTTTCACTTAAACGAGTTATATTCTGAGGAAGTTCAATTTCGCTCAATCCTTGACAACTTCTGAAAGCATATTTTCCGATTTCGGTTACACTTTCGGGAATATTTATATCCGTCATCCTGAGACAATACATAAAAGCATCATCACCTATGCGGCTTATGCTTTCGGGCAATACCACGGATTTTAAACCCGTTACGTATCGAAAAGCCCCATCACCTATACCGGTAACTTTCACACCCTCTATAACCTCGGGTATAACAGCCTTTGTTACGGTATCGTCGCAACCTGTTATCTCACCTGTTGACATATTGAAATATATGTTTCCGCCCTCTACCTCATGCTTGGTATCGCTGTCATTTACCTTTGCGGTATCCATAGCGACAATCTGTTCATTTTCACTTGCCGAAACCATAGTAACGCTGCCCGCAGCCAACGCAGCCGCAAGCATAACCGATGTCAATCTCCTAAACTTCATAATAAAAATCCTCCTTTTTTATATTTTTACCTGTTAAAGTATACTTTATTGTGGTACGCTTTTTGTGTTAAAATTGCACGTTTTATTTGTTGACAGTTTCTAATAAATATGTTATATTTAGCATATAGTTAATGCAGGTTGCACATCCCTAATAAAGTATACTTTATCAGGGATTTTTTTGTGATTTCATACGTTTTACGCAACAGTCACTTATGAATTCATTATACCAAAAATAATCCTCATTTCAACCCCCTGACCTCAAAACGTATACTTTTTGACCTCCAAATGTAATTTTAGGCTTGCCTACAATTATTATATCCCAACCATATCAAATTTCAATTCAAATGTCATTTTCTGTAGGATTTTTGTAATTTTCTGCAATTTTTTATTTACACACAAAAAACACCCGAAAATCACAGCGTATAAAAACGTCATAATTTTCGGGTTTGTTATTTAATTCTTTTCAATTAAATCAAAATCAAGCCTTGATTGCATCCACACTGAGGAAGCTGATATCCAGAGGGCTTGCACCGTTTGTCACCGCACCTACGGATATATAATTAACACCGCAGCCTTTGAAGTTGCCTATAGTTTCCAAACGTATACCGCCGCTTGCCTCGGTTATAATATGGCTTGGCACAAGCTTTTGAAGCTCTACTATTTGCTCTGGGGATTTATTATCAAACATAATAACATCCGCACCTGCGGCAACCGCCTCTTTCACCTGCTGTTCTGTTTCGGTTTCCACTTCAACTTTAACCATGTGGCCAAGCTTAGACTTAACAAGTGCAACCGCCTTTTCTATGCCGCCTGCAAAGGCAATGTGGTTATCCTTAAGCATTACACCGTCATACAATGCCATACGGTGATTAAAGCCACCACCACATCTTACGGCGTACTTTTCAAAAAGTCTTAAACCGGGGTGGGTTTTTCTTGTGTCACACACACGTATGCTATCATCGTCAAGTGCAGTTACCAATGCGTGCATATCGGTTGCTATACCGCTCATAAGCTGCATGAGGTTAAGTATAACACGCTCGCAAGTGAGTAGTGTGGAAACCTTACCCTCTACCTCTGCTATATGCTCGCCTTTTTTAACCGACTCACCGTCGTGCTTAAGCAGTGTTATATTCACGCCGCTATCCACCAGTGAGTATGTCCAATCGATAATATCCGTACCACAGACAATGCCGTCTGCCTTTGCAAGGAATATGCCCTTGCCTATTAACTCGTCACCGAACACCAGCTCGGTTGACAAGTCACCCGTGCCTATGTCCTCTATCAAAAATTGTCTAATCTTCTCCTGTGCCGCTAATTTATTCATTTTCTACCTCCTTAAGACCTTAAGACCGTGGGGCTTCGCCCCACCACCCTATCCGCTTTTTGAAAAAAGCGGAGCAAAAACTTTTCAATTCGGAAAGCTACGCTTTCCGAGTGGGATATATATTTAATTATCTGTTCAATCATCTTGCGGCGAAGCCGCCACTAGCCTTCCCCCACGGGCAATGCATCAACTTAAACATACAATGGTGGTTAAATAGCTTGCTCCAATCACACCGTGAAACAGGTGGGGTGCAGGGGCAACCCGCCACCGTGCTCCGCTGAGCCGATGCACTCTTCGCCCCTGCCCGTTAGGGGTATGGGGCGAATCTAGTTTCAAAATTACAAAGTAATTTTGAAATCCCGTAGGGATTCGCAATTTTGCTTCGCAAAATGCGAACCACCCATCGTTTTTGGTTCTTTTTTCGTAAAAAAGAACAATCTTTTTCCTAGGGATTTAGGAAAAGTAAATTAATAAAAACAAATCTAAAATTAATCAAAATATAAACAATATAACATTTATAAATTCGTTAAGTTGACGATAACGTTTTGAATTTGTAATAACATTTCAGTAATTAAACCAACATATACTATATCAAAAATACACCTTGACAACACAAATTAAAAAATATATAATTAATACACAAGAGGAAAAACAATTAACGGTGATTGTTACCCCTGCGTGGAAAAAATTTTCGATTATTAAAAATAACCGCTTTGTTTCCTAGGCAAGAGCGGTTATTTTTTTCACCCCTTTCACCCTTTCATATTTATGAAGTTGCAGGGGTTAAACAAACCGCCGTTATTGAATTTCCTCTTGTACATTTCAATTATACCATATCGCATGGCTTATTTCAAGCACCAAAGGTTTATTTTATCCTAAAATGTATTAAATTCCAATAAAGGATTGAAATTTCTTCGATTATAAAAAATCATAAAAAATCCCAATCCCCTAAAAATCAAATCTCTTAATCCGTTATATAGTGTGCACCTATACTCTCGCCTCTGTTAAGTGCAGCCTTTGCTATCAACCAACCTGCTGTGAGCATATTATAAATCTCAAGCTGTGCATTAGTCGCATTTTCCACATCCACCTTACAGAAGTCCTCGCCGTTTGGCATATACTGCTTAAACCAATCCAAAATCTCATGTATATGGCTCTTTGAACGCACAATACCAACAAACTCCATCATCTTTTGACGAATCTCCTCCTTAGTAGGAAGCTCGCCTATCTTATATGTGGGTACTTCATCCTCAAACTCGGTTGATGTTCTCGGTGTTTCCAGTATATAATCGGAAAGCAACTTACCGAAAACTATACCCTCCAAGAGTGAGTTACTGGCTAAGCGATTTGCACCATGCACACCGGTACAGGCAACCTCACCCACGCAGTAAAGCCCATCTATGTTTGTGATACCCTGTGGTGTAGCCGCTACACCGCCCATGTGGAAGTGTGCCCCCGGACCAACAGGTATCAGCTTATCATCCGGATTAACTCCGTGCTCCTCACAAATCTCCGTTACGGTCGGGAAGTGTTCACGGAAGTCCTTAACAGCAGTGATATCAAGGTATATCTTCTCGCCCTTAAGATAATGCGCATATACCTCTCTTGCCACTACATCCCTAGGCGCAAGGTCTTTCATAGGGTGTACACCCTCCATTATCTTCTCGCCCTTGTCATTTATGAGTATACCGCCTGAGCCACGCACAGCCTCAGAAACCAAGCCGTAAGCGTGCCCGTCTATTGTGAGCATAGTGGGATGGAACTGTATGAACTCGAGGTTCTTAAGCTCCGCACCCGCACGATACGCCATAGCCATACCGTCACCCGTTATTGTGTTATCATTAGACGTTGACGGATAAAGCTGACCTATACCGCCCGTTGCAAGCACCGTATAATTAGCCTGATAATGCTTAACCTCGCCGTTCTCCGCTCTTGTTATCACACCACTGCACTTGCCGTCCTTCACACGCAGCTCAAGTGCCATTTCATTCTGTATAACCGTTACATTATCATTTATATTACGCAAAAGCTGCTCCACCACACGCAAGCCCGTTCTGTCACCGCCCGCATGTATTATTCGGTTAAGGCTGTGTGCCGCCTCCCTGCCGAATAACAACTCGCCGTTCTCATCCTTATCAAACTGCATACCCGACTTAATAAACTCCAGAATAACATCCGGTGCTTTAGACACCAAAGTCATAACCGCATCGGCATCATTTAAGTTACAGCCCGCAGCCATTGTATCCTTAAAGTGCAAGTGATAATCGTCCTCTTTAGAGAGTGCCACCGAAATACCACCCTGTGCCAAAGACGAATTACAGCTTTTCTTAAGCCCCTTTGTAATAACAAGCACCTTCCTGCCTTTCTTACAAAGCTGCCCAGCCACACTAAGCGCACCAATACCCGAACCAATTACCAATATATCCGTTTTAATCATAGGATTACCCTCCCGAGGCATCCACGCCTCTTTCTTTGTTTACTTTTGTTCATTAGTACAAAAGACTATATATCTCTATTTTACACCAAATACAAAAAAATTCAAGCACTATTACTAAATTAATATCAAAAATTTAAGACCGTGGGGCTTTGCCCCACCTCCCCACCAGCCTTTAAAAAGGCTGGACCTAAACTTTCAAACCGAAAAGCTACGCTTTTCGGAAGCCATCCTCGGCTTAATGCTCGGCGAAGCCGACATAAAAGTTTTCGCCCCTCCTTTTTCAAAAGGAGGGCAGGGGTATGGGGACAGCGTCCCCATGCTGCTCCAAAGAGCATTTTTTGAAAGTTTGAAAACTTTTTTGCGATAGAAAAAAGTTTTCAATCCCCAAAAATCAACCCATCCCCAAAAAAGGACTGCCCACAAAGGACAGCCCCATTTATATATATAATTATTTCTATATCAATTACATAACCGGAATCAAGTCATAGAATTCCTGAACGCTTGCGTCATCCATAACAGCCTGAATGATTCTTCTGCCAAGATCGCTAAGCTCAGGTGTATCAAACTGCTTAAGCTCTTCCTTGAAGAAATCGGTAAGCATCTTAGCACCCTTATCGTAGCACTCATTACCAACTCTGGCCTGAAGGTTTACCTTGAAAAGACCCTTTGGTACTGTGTAGCCGTCAATCTTAACAACCTTAGGTGTGTAGCCGAGGAGTGAACATCTTGCTTCTTCAAGAGCGTCCTTCTTAAACTTAGCACCGCCACGTCTTGAAAGGTATTCTCTTGTTGCCCACTCTGATGCAAAACCAACCTTAAATGAACCGATGTACTGGTTAGGTATAAGGATGTATCTTGTTTCGGGTGTGTTTATAATCTGTTCAAGAAGAAGATTAGCCTGATCTACCTTCTTACCTGTTGCGAAAGGCCAGTATGAACCAACACCCTCACTCTTAAGTGACTTGCCTGAAGCGGAAGTATCGATGATTGATGGGTTAGCATAGCCTCTTGGTGCAACCAATCTCCATACCCATGCAAGTGCAGGTGGGAGAACATGGAATATACCGATGATACCATAGTTAGGATGGTCGGCTGTTGTAGGTGGAGTACGAACACCAAAGCTTCGTAC
>CAZUXS010000075.1:0-10590 GCA_964624605.1 uncultured Lachnospiraceae bacterium
TGTTCCGTGCTTTCTTCGGTTGTTATATCTTTCTCGGGCTGTTCCTCTTTGGAAAACTCTTCCATAAATTCATCATAGCCTATCTCATCCATACCCAAGTATCGTCTTACCGCATTTTCACAGCGGAACACTTCTTCTTCGGTGTAATCATTGGCATCCTTGCCCGTAATAAGCTGTTTTCGCCAAGCATCTATATAGTCCTTTTCGCTTCCGCTTGGCACAACAACACGAAAATCTCCCGATATATCCGCACCGAAATTGTAGTCCTCACCCGTTGCAAACCAATATCTGTTTTCAAGCAAATCGGGTGGCACTTCGGATTTGAATTCCAGCTTTTCAAAATCAGCGGAATAATCAACAAAACCGTTATACAAAGTTCTGAGCGTTGCAGGCAATTCAAGTTCCTTTACAACCGTATTTGAAAATGCATAATCGTAAATTGTTTCAACGGATGAATTGTCACCGAAAACAACACTTTCAAGGCAATTGCACTCATCAAAGGCATATTCGGGTATATCTGTTATATACCGTGAATTTATAACAACCTTTTTAAGTGATGTACAATTTGAAAATGCAGCCGTTTCAAACACAGATACATTTTCGGGAATAGTTACACTTGTTATATTGGGACATTTATAAAAAGCACACTCTGCGATGCCCTCAAGATTTTCGCCAAATTCCAATTCGCCGCTGAGTCCGGAATCACTGCAAGCATACTCGCCTATATAACCCAGATACTTCATTGAATTTTTATCAAACCAAAACTCATTTTGGCATTTCTTAAGTGCCGAATCGTAAATTGCAACCGTATTATCTTCAAGCACAACCTCACCCGAAATTTCACTGCTTGCACCCAGTAGATATTTTCCATGAGGATAATCTTCCTCATCATAAGGATTGTTTCCGTATATAAACACACCACCGTTTGCCTCAACAGAATAGTAATAATAATTGAGATATTCATAATTAGAGGCATAACCCGTTGAACCAACGGGTGCATAATAATTTGCAAAGTTATATGAAGGATATTCCATATTAGCTTTTTTGGCACTGAAAACAACGGTTTTCAAAGCGTTTGCACTGTCAAAAACACCGTCTCCGACCGTTATTTCATCCCACGCCGTACCGAATACCAATTCAAGATTATTACAATCGGAAAAGGCATAATCACCTATTTTCTTTACACTTTCCGGAAGAACAACCGCCTTAAGATTTTTTCTGTTTTCACAGCTGTAAGGTGCAAGCTCGGTTATTTCAACGCCTGCAAGTTCATTATAATCCTTACTTATATTTTCAATGTCATCGGAAAGCTCGATAATTGCCGTGCTACCATTTTCCGTCATAACGCTGCTGCCAAGGTTATCCTTTTTTATTTCAACTTCATTTGTTGAAATAAGATTTTCACAGGCTTCCCTGCCTAGAATGTCGGACCACTTTTCAATATAAGCATCCCTTGCCGTTGCGGGCACATAGACGGTTATATCCGTGCCGAAAGTGTTATATGATATTTCGGGAGGAATCTCACCCGTAAACACAATTTTCTTTATGCTTGTGTTATTGAACGCACCGTCCTCCAACTTTTCAATGCTCTTCGGCAGCTTAGCCGCATAAGATGCATTTTTACCGTCAAACGCCGTACCGGAAATAACTGCCACTCCATCGGCTATGTCATAAAAGCTCTTATCCTCACTAGGCAAAACATAGAGTATTTTCTTATCGTCCGAATAAATATATCCGTTTTCTTGATATAAATTTTCTTTTATCTCACCATCGGCAACAAGAGTGTTATCCCCAAGTTTACTGCTCCAAGCTATAAAGTAATTCTTGTAATATTCACCCGGCACAACAATCCGTGCCCCGCTCAATTTTCTCAAATCTATGGTCGGAGGTGTGGAAGATGTGAATTTTATATTTTCAATACAGTTGCTGTAACCGATACCAACACCGTTTACACTGTCGGGCACAACAACATCCTTTATATTTACTGGGATATCAACTATTTTAGTCTTATCCTTGTCATATAAAATACCGTTTTCACTGCTGTAATATTGATTATTATCATCAACCTCATAAGCATTGTTACAAGTGTACGTAAGACCCGAAACATGCACATCGCAAACAGTCTGCGGAATTTTCATAACATCAAACACAGTATCAACATTCACGCAATTTATGCCGTTTGGCACATCAATTATTCCGTCCGTACCCTTATATTGCGTGAGCACTTGCAAAACTTCAAACTTTTCCCAGCAAAGCTGTTTATAGGCAATATATTTTTCCGTATCGATATCCTCATAAGGCAGAGGATATAAAACAGTTTTCCCCTTATTTGCAAATGTAAACTCGTAATTGTAAACATCTCCGCTTCCGTCCGGATTCGTTGTCCATCCCTCAAACAGTTTACTTAAAGGTCCATCCGTATTCTCATAACAATACTGCAAATAATTTGAAATTTTAACCTTGTTGCTTCCGTCCGTAGGGTTAATATATGCCAAATTCGTACCCATTTCGGAAGAAATTGTATTATTGTTACCGTCAACAATCTGCAATTTATAATCCACAACATCAACAGTAACGGTTTGACTTAACCATTCAGAATTTTTATTTGCTCTGGCAAAAACCTCCACCTCAAAATTCTGCGTCGGATTTTCGGGATATTCACCAAAGCGAATCAAATCGGGGTTAAGCTCCGTAAATCTGTACATATCTTCATCTACAATAATATAAACATACATTGAGCAAAATACATCCCAATCCGTTATACTCTGACCGCAATATATATTGTTGTCTATATATCCCAGTTCATTATCTATTATAAAAAGACTTACATCACTCTTATCATGGTTTGAAGAACCACCTCTGCCCGCCTCTATTCCCGTTTCGGGCATATCATCGGAGTTCAATACATTTTCAACGGGTAATTTCGGCAAGCAATCCGCCACGGCAAAAGCCGTCCCGTTTTCGCCAGAATTGTCGCCTGTTCCTATATTTATTCCCGCACCGCCGCCACCGATAACGGAATAAACATTACCGCTTTCTATCGCGTGAAAATCTTCCTCCGTTGTAGTTTCACTTTCGGTTTCAACAGTGACTGTGGTTGTGCTTTTCTCGGGCTTTGATTTTATCACATTTTTGGTTGTTGCCTCGGTTGTGTTTTCAGTAGTATATGCGGTCGTAGTGTTTTCGTACAGCAACGTTGTCGTTTTTTTCTTTATATCCGCTTTATCGTCCTTATCTTCCTTATCAGCGATATCAGCCGGCTCTGCGGGCAAATCTTCTTCTACTCCGCTCGGCTCCAAAAGCTTTTCATCGTCACTGAAATCCGAACCGTACAGCCCCCTACCGTTACCCGAATTTTTTGAGCTTTCATCACTTATCTCACGTTTTTTATCTCTGTTACCGAAGCTTCCATCTTGCTGTGATACATTTGTTTTGTTAAAATTCTCATCAATATTTACTTTTCTTTCATTTTTGCTTTTATTATCGCTTTTATCATTCGTTATCTCTCTATCATTATCTTCTATTTCTGCTTTATTATGGTTTACATCACGCTCGGTATTAAAATCCGACGGATTGAAGAATGCACCGTTTTCTTTAGCCATGAATCCTGCAATTCCAACCGTCAGAAGAATAACCGCTGCCGCTGATGTTAAAGCAATTTTGACATTTTTCTTCATAGTATATCGCTCCTTAAAACCCAACAACATCAATATTGAAATATCGATGTGTATTTTCCAATCAAATGTTATTTATTGGATTTTTTAACCGCTGAAATCACACAGCTTTTAAGTTCGTTAAAATCAATAGGTTTTGTAAGATGTCCGTTCATACCCATTTCAAGTGAACGCCTTTTATCTTCCTGAAAAGCATCCGCAGAAAGGGCAAAAATCGGTATTTTGTCGCCATCCAGTTCGGTTATGCCTCTTATCTCTTTGGTTGCTTCCAAACCGTTGAGCACAGGCATCTGCAAATCCATCAAAATAACATCGTAGTAATTTTTTTCTTTTGACCTGAACATATCAACCGCTTCTTGTCCGTTGAGGGCAACATCTATTATTGCTCCGTCACATTCAAGTATTTCGCACGCAATCTCGGCATTTATCTCATTATCTTCCGCCATGAGGATTTTCATTCCCTCTATGGAACCTATTTCATAATTGCCTTCATTTTCAGGTTCTGTCATCTTATCGGGCATATCGCTTTTCTCCGCAACAGGAAGTGTGATATATACGCTGAAATCACTGCCCTTTCCTTTCATTGAATCGACAATAATTTCACCGCCCATCAAATGCACAATTTGGTCGGCAATAGCCATTCCCAAACCGGAACCGCCGTATTTGCCGGCAATTCCCGCATTTTCCTGTTCAAAAGGCTTAAATATGCTCTTTATAAAATTGTGGTCGATACCCTTACCCGTATCACGTACTCTGAACATAAGGCTTGTTGTGCCCTCCGTGTACTGCATCTGCCTTATATCCACACAAATTTCACCGCTTTCCGTAAACTTAATTGCATTTGAAATAAAGTTTATAAGCACCTGCATAAGCCGAAACTCGTCTCCATGCACATACGGTTTGGTAACATCAATTAAATCCGTTTTAAATCTCACGCCCTTTTCTTCAACGGTTTTCTTAAACATTGTGTTCAATCGTTCAAGCACATCGGCTAGTGAAAAAACTTCATCTGCAAGCTCAATTTTTCCAGCCTCTATCCTTGACATATCCAATATATCATTTATAAGCCCGAGCAGGAATTGAGTAAGCGCCTCGGCTTTTTCCATATACTGCAAAACTTGAGCATTGTTTCCGATATTCATTTTCATAAGTGAGAGCATACCTATTATTCCGTTCATAGGTGTCCTTATTTCGTGCGACATTTTGGAGAGAAAAACCGTTTTACTCGCTCCCGCCTGTCTTTCAAGGGCAAGACTCTCATTCAAGCTGTTTATTTCTTCTATTGTGCCGCTTTTATCTCTGAAACAAAAAAGTGCACAGTTTTCAGCAGTCGAATGGATATACTCCGCTTCTATCCATTTATTTGTTTTTTCGTTCTTGAAAGTCACCGGCTTTGTGACTTCCTCTCTTGATGCGGAAATTATAAGCTTTTTTAACTTTCTGGTGCTGTCCGAGTCAAAAAGATTTTTTATATCCTCTCTTATAAGCAAAAGATTTGTACCCATCACACTTTCAAAGCTTTCCGACGCATAAAGCGGATATAAATCCTTTTTACTCATAAGCACATAGGCATCACCACTGTACTCCTCGATAGCCATGCCCAATTTTTGTTTATATGTCTCATCCTTTTTCTTTTGTTTACCTATCTTCCTCATACTTTTGTAAGCATGAATCATGTAAACGCCGAATACAAACTCTACACAAAACAAAGCTGTAGGTACGAACAAGCTTCCCATGCTTGTTACTGTATCCACAAAATCACTTATCATAAAATTACTTCCTTTTCGGACCCCGTGTCCGATATATAAACAAATATGCCAATCACTCCGCTTTTAATAATATTGACATATATCCTCCTTGTAAATTATTTGTTGCCGTTACGGCAGGCTCGCTCATTGTGCGTTATGTATTATCTCATTCCTATAAGATATATATAATCTGCACTTTTGTAGTGTCATATTATATATCAAAAGATTTTTTGCGTCAATAGATTAAACGCCTTTTAAATCGTATGAACCGCCATTTTTAACCATTCGGTCAATTTATCATTTTTCGTTCCCACAAAAATTATTTTTTGTTCATTTTTTGAAAAATAAAAAGAATAAAATAGATTGAATTTACTTTTTAAAGTAGTTTTGAACAATATTCAAACAAAAAAAGCAAGCTTTTTGTATATTCAAAATTCCTATCAAAAAACTTGCAAATAGAAAAACGGGAGTTGAAATAAATCAACTCCCGAAAATTTTTAATAAATACTATGCCGATTTATCAGCCGAAATATCTCTTAAGAAGACCTGCAAATGCTCTGCCGTGTCTAGCCTCATCCTTAGCCATTTCATGAACTGTATCATGGATAGCATCAAGGTTCTGAGCCTTAGCCTTCTTTGCAATCTCAAACTTGCCCTCTGTAGCACCGTGCTCAGCAAGAACTCTGAGTTCAAGGTTCTTCTTTGTTGATGGAGTAACAACCTCACCAAGCATTTCCGCAAACTTTGCAGCGTGTTCAGCCTCTTCAAAAGCTATTCTCTTGTAAGCCTCTGCAACTTCGGGATAACCCTCTCTGTCAGCAACACGGCTCATAGCAAGGTACATACCAACTTCTGAACATTCACCGTTGAAGTTATCTCTTAAGCCCTGAACGATTTCGGGATCTACGCCATCGATGATACCAACTTCATGCTCTGTAGCATAAACAAGCTCGGTTTCAACAACTTCCTTAAACTTTGAACCCGGAACACCACACTGTGGACATTTCTCGGGTGCACTGTCACCCTCGTGAACATAACCGCAAACCGGACATACAAATTTCTTCATAACTAAAATCCTCCCTAATATGTTTTAATTTTTTCGATGCAAACTCATAATGTTTTGCTTTCCGAATAATATTATAATATATTTTCACAATTTTGTCAACATTCATAAAAATTAAAAAAGTCTGAACTTAGTTCAGACGGTATTTTTACATAAAATATAATTCCATATAGTCATAATTTTTATATTTTGAGAATAAAAAACCCGAAATGCCGCCACCATTATTCTGACACCTAGCGACGCTAGGTGGGTTACCGCAACCACTCAATCTGCCATCCGCTGCCCAAAGGGAATTAGCTTGCGGCCCGACATATAAGCAATTTATAGGAGTCCCGAAGAATAAATGTAGGTTCAAAATAGAAGGCCACGTACATTCCAGGAATTTATCTTATTAAGTATTCAATCGAAACGGTATAACACAAATATTATCTTTGTTATACTCTCCGTTCATCTGATGAATACATTATACTATATTTATATTCAATTTGCAAGTGTTTATTACTATTTTTTTTAAAAATTTTCTTAATTTTTTTTGACATTAAATCATTTTACAATATAACTCTTTATTGATGATAAAATTTCACCGGCGGCCTCGGTTTTGCTCATAATAGGCAGCTCTCTGACCTCGTCCTCGGTTATAATTGTTATAACGTTTGTGTCCGTGCCAAAGCCCGCACCCGCAACCTTAAGATTATTTGCTATCACCATATCCAAATTTTTCTTCTTCAATTTCTTTTTTGAGTTTTCAATTAAATTTTCCGTTTCCATTGAAAAACCGCAGAGAAATTGTTTTTTCTTATTCTCACCGAGATATTTGAGTATATCTTGTGTACGCTTAAGCGCAATCGACATATCCCCATCCGATTTCTTTATTTTGTTATCGGCGGTTGTAAGCGGTGTGTAGTCTGCCACTGCGGCTGATTTTATAACTATATCCGTTTCATCATAGTGAGCCTTCACAGCTTCAAACATATCCTCGGCACTTTCAACCCTCAAAACATTCACAAACTTAGGCGGTTCAACCGTCATTGAGGCGGCAACAAGTGTCACATCCGCACCTCTTAACATAGCCTCTTTTGCAATTGCGCAGCCCATTTTACCCGTTGAGTGGTTTGTGATGTATCTCACGGGGTCAATGCTTTCACAGGTTGCCCCTGCCGTCACAAGTATCTTCTTGCCAAGCAAATCCTTTTCTTTTGCTATTTCCTTATATATATGCTGTGCCAGCAGCTCGGGTTCGGGCATCTTTCCCTTTCCCACATCACCGCAGGCAAGCAGACCTACCGAAGCATCAATTATATGATATCCGAAATCCTTAAGCTTATTCATATTATTTTGCACTATAGGATTTTCATACATTGCGGTGTTCATTGCAGGTGAAATATATATAGGACATCTGCAAGCCATAACCGTGGTTGAAAGCATATCATCGGCAATGCCATTTGCAATCTTTCCTATTATGTTTGCGGTTGCGGGTGCAATCATCACAATATCTGCTTTTTTTGCCAATGAAATATGCTTAACGTCATACTGCATATTTCTTTCAAATGTATCAACAATGCAGCGATTACCCGTCAATCTTTCAAATGTCATGGGGGCAATTATCTCTGTTGCGTTTTTTGTCATTATAACATTAACATCTGCGTGTTGTTTTTTCAAAAGGCTTGCAAGTGTGGCTGCCTTATATGCGGCTATAGAACCTGTTATGCCCAAAAGAACCGTTTTACCTCTAAGCATTATACTTTCCTCCGAAAACTTTTTTACAATTATAGCATAAAGTCACAAAATTTGCAATTGATTTTTTGTATAAGGTAATGTATAATGGATGGGTAAGGAAAGTCAACTTTTGGAGGTATATGAAATGCTTTTGGCAATAGATATAGGAAACACAAACATTGTTATCGGTTGCATTAACGATGGCAAAATTGATTTTATAGCAAGAACTTCAACAGATAAAAGCAAAACAGAAGATCAATACGGTATACAGATTAAAAACATATTGGAGCTTTACGGAGTGGATATACGCAAAATAAACGGCAGTATAATTTCTTCCGTTGTTCCTCCTGTGCTCAATGCCGTGAAACGTGCCGTAACAATGGTTACAGGACTGAATCCTATGATTATAGGTCCGGGAATCAAAACGGGGCTTAACATAATGATGGACAACCCCGCAACGGTGGGCAGTGACTTAATTGTGAATGCGGTTGCCGCACTTGCCGAATATAAGCCCCCTATCATTATAATAGATATGGGCACTGCAACAACAATTTCGGTTGTGGATAAAAACAAGAACTACATCGGCGGTTTTATTATGCCGGGTATAAAAATAAGCTTGGAAGCACTTTCCAACCGCACGGCACAATTGCCTCACATCAGCTTGGAAACACCTAAGCAGACTATCGGCAAAAACACAATAGATTGTATGCGCAGCGGCGTTATATACGGCAACGCAGGCATGATTGAGGGCTGTGTGAGAAGAATTGAAGAAGAACTCGGCGAAAAAGCAACCGTTGTTGTAACGGGCGGTCTCGGAAAATATATAGCAAAGCACTGCAACATTGACTTGGTTTGTGCAGAAGATTTGCTTTTGAAAGGACTTTACATCATATATAACAAAAACAAATAATTTAATTTCGGGCAGCAAACGGAGTATTCCGTGTGGTTGCCCTTTTCTTTTCATTTATATATTAAAATATAACATATATTTTTTCATTTATCTTTAACAATCCCTTAATTGACTTTCACCACAGGCAATGCTATACTATAGATATAAACAACATCGGAAATAAAGCCGATTGGAGGTGTTATTATGAAAAAGCTCATATCTTTGGTGCTGGCATCGATACTCACTTTAACAGGCACTTGCGTGTATGCGGCTAATATATCCTACGCTACCGGCACATCATACGCCACATCGATAAACACAACCTACGGCGGTTATGCAACATATCCCAACAGTTATTTTGCACCCGATTTTACAGCCGTTACGGGAATAAAAGGCGAAAGAATATATTCAACAGCAAATCCGTATCCCGTTACATACAACTATGCCTACAAAAATGTAGATAATCTTTCTATTTTAAATTACATTAGGGCACTTCAAATTTTAGGCTATGAGATTTTGGATTACAGAGAAATAGGAACCACGAACGGAAAACAGGTAAATATGCAAATGTATCTTTCAGGTTCCAATCCCAATGATGAAAGAAGCTCCTTGGTTATGTCCTATTCCACGACATTTCCGACAACACTTACTATAATGGTAAGAGATTAAAGCGGTTTGAAATAAACCGCTAAATATAATATACTTAGCAAGTTTTTAATGTTTAAAACTTCTTTCAAAAGGCAGTATCGACGTTTTGATACTGCTTTTACGTTTTCGATTTCAATTTATTGTGTTATATTATAGCTTAATAAACAAAAAAACATTAGAAAAAGATTAATTTTAGTTTAAAATATCGAGATGTTTCCAAAAAAGAATTATTAAATTACCTTTTCATAATACAATATTACCAGTGAATATAGTTAATAAAACAAAATGGAGTTGATAAATATGAAACCCCGTAAGCTCGACTTAGGTGAAAAAAATATTATTGGTCACAAGATCACCTTTTACCGACTTAAAAGAAAAATGAAACAGAAGGAGTTACTTGCTAGGCTTCAAACGGCAGGAATAGACATAAATCCCTCAAGTCTTTCGAAACTTGAAGGGCAAACCCGTCCCGTCACCGACATAGAACTGAAAGCACTTGCAAAAATATTCAATGTTTCAGCGGACGTTCTTCTCGCAAATGATGACGAAGATATTTAAATAACTTATATTTCACCAAAATAATGCTCTCAGTTCATTATCTGAGAGCATTATTTTTATATACATTCTTATTCACTACAGCCAAATTTCACAAGCTTTTTTGTCAAATTTGGCATTACAACTTACAGTAATAAATTTGTAATAAAAAACATTTTGAAATACGATTGACAAAATAGCGAAAATGTTATAAAATCTTATGTATGTGGGCAGACTATGCCCGTATATATTTGGGGATGCAATGGTTTCGACGGGGATTTTGAAATTCGGGATAGCCATTGGAAATGGGTAATTCCT
>CAZUXS010000076.1:0-10307 GCA_964624605.1 uncultured Lachnospiraceae bacterium
ATACACTTGCACCAAGAGAAAAGATGGTACTTAAGCTTCGTTTCGGTCTTTCAGATGGTAAGGCGAGAACACTTGAAGAAGTTGGTGACCTCTTCCATGTTACCAGAGAGAGAATAAGACAGATTGAAGCAAAGGCACTCAGAAAATTAAGACACCCAAGCAGAAGTAAGAAAATCAGAGATTATATTTAAGAAGAAAAAGAACACTGCAAAATGTTATGGCATTTCGCAGTGTTTTTTGGAAAATAAGCAATGTTTTAAACAGAGGAGATTATGTATGGCTTTTTCGGAAAGATTAAAAATGGTTTCGTCTAAGATAAAAAAGGCGGAATTTATGGCGGATATCGGTACAGACCACGGATATGTGCCGATTTACACTATAAGAAATGGTATTATGAAACGAGTTATTGCGGCAGATATCAGCCGTGGCTCTTGTGATAAGGCACAGGCCAATATAAATGCAAACGGATTTGCCGATAAAATTGAGGTACGCTGCGGCAACGGTTTGGAGGTTATACATAACGATGAACAACCCGACTGCCTGTTGATTTCGGGAATGGGCGGTTTACTTGCAATTGAAATAATGAGCCAAAATATTCCGCTTGTTGAAAATCTTAAGCAGCTTGTTGTTCAGCCTCAGAGGGATATAGACAGTGTAAGACGATTTGTTCACGCTCACGGTTTTAAAATAACGGATGAAGATATGCTTTTTGAAGATGGCAAATACTACACCGTATTAAGCTGTGAAAGAGGAAGTGAAGAGAAATACAGCGACTGCGAATATATGTTCGGCAAGCGTTTGATTGAAAAAAAATCCCCTGTTTTGCGTGAATATTGTATGTTTGAAAACAATAAAATTAAAAAAGTGCTGCAATCCGTAAGTAATGCGGAAAACAACGAAAACAACAGCAAAAGAAAAGCGGAAATTGAAAAAATACGGTTACTCTATGAGGAGGTTTTGAAATGTCTGTAATTTGCAGTGAAATTATAAAAGAAATAGAAGATTTTGTACCGCCTTGTACGGCAGAAAGCTGGGATAATGTCGGTCTTATGGTTGGTAATCCCGAAAGTGCAATATCAAAAATTGTTTTTGCACTTGATTGCCGAGAAGCAGTTATCAATGAGGCGATTGCACTCGGTGCGGATATGATTGTTACACATCATCCGTTTATATTCAAAGGGTTGAAAAGACTTGATTTTTCAACACCAATAGGAAGATGTATTGAAAAACTTACAAAAAACAATATTGCTGTTTACAGTGCCCACACAAATTTTGATGTTGCAAAAAAAGGTACAAATCAAACACTTGCGGAGTTGTTGGAGCTTGAAAATATAACGGGTCTTGCCGATGCGGATGCCGAGGGCTATTACATGGGCAGGATAGGAAATCTCAAAAAAGAGATGGATTGCGAGGATTTTATATCTTATGTGAAAAATAAGCTTAATGCGGACAGACTTATTGTAAGCGGTAATACGGACAAAAAAATAAACAAGGTCGGTATGTGCACGGGTGCTGGCAGTGAGTTTATGCAGCTTGCAGCCTCAAAGGGTTGTGATGCCTATATAACGGGCGATATGAAATACCACGACGGACAGATGGCAGAGGATTTGGGTCTTTGTGTGATAGACGGAAGTCATTATCTTACCGAGGTTATTGCAATGCCTGTGCTTAAAAAATACGTTGACGATAAATTTAAAAACATTGAATGTGTTTTATCAAATGTAAATACACAAACGCTTAAAATATATTAAATATGAAAGAGGGGGATTTTATGGATAAATTTGAGGTTAATATAGTAAATAATAAGAGTACAGATGTTATTGAGGGACAGACTACACTTTTTGAACTTTCCAAAAAACATCAAAAATTGTTAAAAGGTAAAATTTTGCTTGCCAAAGTTGATGGTATGGAAAGACCTCTTTACACCGTGATAAACAAGCCCTGTTCCATTGAATTTATGGATATTACATACAGAGAGGGATATCGTGCTTATCAAAGAAGCTGTTCCTTTGTTATGCTTGCGGCATTTAACAACATACTGGGCAGCTCAAAAGACGTTTGGGTTGAACACACAATAGATAACAATTATTTTTGTTCAATCGACGGCATAAAAGTTACAAAAGAACTTATTAAAAAACTTGAAGATAAGATGGACGAACTTATTGAAGCGGATTACAGTTTTGAAAAATTCTATGTTTCCGTTGATGAGGGAATAAAAATATTCAAGAAATACGGCATGGAAAGACGAGTTCGCTCTCTGAAATATATTACGGGAAGCAATATAACAATCTATCGACTTAATGATTACTATGACTATCTTTACGGTGAAATGGTTCCAAGCACGTCATACGTAAAGATTTACGGACTTAAAATTGTTGAGGGCGGCTTTATATTGAGGTTTGAATCTGCCGAACATATAGGCAAGGCTAAAGAACCTAAACTTTATCCGAAGCTTGCCACGGTATTCAATGATTTTACAAAATGGTCTAAAATACATGGCGTTGATACGGTAAGTTCATTGAATGATATAGTCAGCAGCGGCAGAAAAAGCGTGCAGGAATTGATTTGGCTTTCCGAGGGATTGCATGAAAACAATATGGCTAAGATTGCGGGTGAAGTAAAAAATAAGGGAAAAAGACTTATTATGATAGCAGGTCCGTCATCCTCAAGCAAAACAACATTTGCCAGAAGATTGTGCATACAGCTGCGAGTTATGGGGCTTAGACCACATATTATTTCACTTGATAACTACTATAAAAACAGAATGGAAATCCCTGTTGAAGCGGACGGCACAAGAAATTTTGAATGTCTTGAATCACTCAATGTGGAGCAATTCAATGACCATTTGCTTAGAATGCTTGCAGGCGAAAAAGTGGAAGTGCCCGAGTATAATTTTTACACGGGTTGTCAGGAATTGAATGGAAATTATATGAAGCTTGAGAAAGATGATGTAATTGTGATTGAGGGTATTCACGGCATAAATGAAAAGCTCACGCCTAAAATTCCGAGAGAAGATAAGTTTAAAATTTATATAAGCTGCCTTACACAGCTCAATATAGATGAACATAACAGAATTTCCACAACCGATACCAGATTACTCCGCAGATTGGTTCGTGATTACAATTTCAGAGGTTTTGATGCCAGAACCACAATAAATATGTGGCCAAAGGTTATGGCAGGTGAAGAACAAAATATATTCCCGTATCAGGAGGAAGCTGATGCAATGTTCAACACATCTCTTGATTATGAGCTTGCCGTGCTGAAACCTTATGCGGAATCCGTATTGTACGAGGTTGACAGGTCGGAGGCTTGTTACAGTGAGGCAAAAAGGCTTATTCAGCTTTTGGATTGCTTTTTGACAATCAGCCCTAATGATATTCCGCCAAATTCATTGTTAAGAGAGTTTATAGGCGGAAGTTGTTTTTATAACAATTAAATATTACTATATTTTTTACTGTTCTATGTTTAGTTACATAGGGCAGTTTTTTGTCTGAAAATTTTTTATCGACTTGTATCTGTATTTACATTTTTTTGCTGTACCGGATTGTATACTTAGGTTGTAGGGAGGTAGGACAATGGATATTTACGCTGATGTTATATTTGAAATCAACTTTTTTATGGATTTGATTATATTTTATATATCGTCGAAATTGCTGGGAGTGAAGGTGTTTATAGGTAGATTGCTTTTTGGGGCCTTTGTGTCGGCAATGTTGTATTGTCTTTTTATATTCACACCTCTTCAAAAATATATGTGCACGGCAATGGCAATTGCTATGTTATTTATATCCGTGCTTATAGTTTATAAGCCTGTAAAAATTTCGGAAATGCTTTTTGATGCCTTTTGTGTTACCGCCGTTTCATTTGTTGTCGGGGGTACGGCTTTGGGTATATTTTATTACATAAACATCGGAAATAGCATAAGTTTAAGTGTAAACGGATATTTTCCGCTTGGCATACTTTTTACAGCTTGCTCAATTACTTTTGTTGTTGTAAATATTGTAAAAAAAATAATGCAAAACAATGCTGTAAAAAAACAGTTATTTTGTAATGTTGATATTTTATGTGGAAACAAAAAGGTATGCATAAGAGCACTTGTAGACACGGGAAATTCACTTACCGAACCTATAAGCGGTAAACCGGTTATTATTACGGAACTCTGTGCTGTCAGAAATATTATACCAAAAAAGCTGTTTAGGCTTGCAAACGATAAAAATAAAAAGACGGAAGAGATTTTTTATTTATCTAAGGACGATGAATACATAAACAGGCTAAGTCTTGTTCCTTTCAAAAGTGTTGGAAACAATAACGGTTTACTTTTGTGTTTTGCAGCCGATAAAGCCGAAATTGATGATATAACAGTGTATTCGCCGTTGATTGCACTTTGCAATTTGTCTTTTTCGACAACAGGAAAATATAATGCAATCATAAATCCAAAAATATTTGATACGGGAGGTTATAATTTTGAAAAAAATGTTTGCGGTGCTTACGGAGGTAGGTATGAAAGCGTATAACTTGATTATGAGCTTTTTCGGAGAAAAAAGTGTATATTACATAGGTGGAAGTGATATTCTGCCCGAACCGCTTGAACCTATTGAAGAAGAAAAGGTGATTGAACAATTTGAAAACAACGTAGGTGATGTATCGGCAAGGGCAAGAAAAATACTCATTGAAAGAAACTTAAGGCTTGTTGTTTATATAGCTAAAAAATTTGAGAACACGGGAATAAACATAGAAGATTTGATTTCAATAGGTACAATAGGCTTAATTAAAGCAATAAACACATTTCGTTCCGACAAAAAAATAAAGCTTGCAACCTATGCATCAAGGTGCATTGAAAATGAAATTTTGATGTATATGCGCAAAAATTCCAGAAAAAAGACGGAAGTTTCAATTGATGAACCGTTAAATGTGGATTGGGAGGGAAATGAGCTTTTGTTATCGGATATTTTGGGCACCGACCCTGATGAAATATACAAGGATATAGAACAGGAGGTTGACAGGCAACTTTTACGAATAGCACTTCATACCCTAAATAAAAGGGAAAAAGAAATAATTGAAATGAGATTCGGACTTAAAACGCAGGGCAAAGAAAAAACACAGAAAGAGGTCGCTGATATACTTGGGATAAGCCAATCATACATATCCAGACTTGAAAAAAAGATTATCGTAAAATTAAAAAAAGAAATAGACAAATATGCTTAAAGACAAAACAATGGGCTGCACAACCTTAATGCAGCCCATATTGGTATTTATATGTGATTACTTGATAAGCAAATCATGAATTTCAACAGGGAGATCGGATGTAACCGCATTCGCTGCAATAGTGAAATCCACCTTATACTTATCACTCATAGATGTAAGCTTTGACATAAGCTTTATAATATCCTCACTTGGAAGATTCTTAACAATCTTGAAAAGACCATCAATAAAGATTGCCTCAATATCGCTGTTCTGAGAGAAAATACCATAAATGAAACCGATAAGCTCTCTGTAGTTTGCAAGAGGGAACTCTGCCACCTCTACAAAACGTATATCATGTTTAAGGTCGTACATATGTCTGCTGTCATCATCTATGTAAACAACATTACCACTAGCTGCCGCAACCTTAGCATTTGCCATTTCTATAAGCTTCTTTGTCTTACCTTCGCCTTTTTCACCTGCAAGTATCTGTACCATAATTAATCATCCTCCTTAAATGGACCGTATAAGCTATATACGGTTTATTTGGATTGTATAAGCACGCACCACCATACAATTTAATGTATGTACTTTTATACATCACTTAATAGTATTATTCAATGTAAACATTGAATTTCCTTTTTATTTTTTAAAAAAAATAATGTAAAAAATATGCTTGACAGAATCGTCCTTTTTTGTTTATACTAATATATTAGGGAAACAAATGTTTGAATGAATTTATATGAACAGGAGAACTGATATGGCAGGCAACACCAATGAATACAATAACGAGAGTATCACATCCCTTAAGGGAGCAGACAGAGTCAGACTTCGTCCGTCCGTTATTTTCGGTTCGGATGGTATAGACGGTTGTGAACATTCCGTTTTTGAGATTTTGTCAAATGCTATTGATGAGGCAAGAGAGGGTTATGGTAACGTAATAGAGATTGTGAGAGGCAAGGATAACGATATCACCGTGTGTGATCACGGAAGAGGTATACCTGTTGACTACAATCAAAAAGAGGAAAAATACAACTGGGAACTTCTTTTCTGTGAGCTTTATGCGGGCGGAAAATATCTTAACAACAGCGGTGATAACTATGAGTTCAGTCTTGGTTTGAACGGTCTGGGTCTTTGTGCCACACAGTACAGTTCCGAATATATGGATGTTGAAATTGTGCGTGACGGTTATAGGTATGAACTTCACTTTGAAAAAGGTGAAAATGTCGGCGGCCTTGATAAGGAAGAAACAACTTCAAAAAAGACAGGCTCAAAAATACATTGGAAACCGGATTTGGACGTTTTTACGGATGTAAACATACCTTTATCTTATTATCAAGATGTGCTTAAAAAGCAGTGTATTGTAAACGCAGGGCTTAAGTTTATATTGAAAGATGAGCAAAGCGGGGAAGTATATGAATATTGCTATGAAAACGGCATAAAGGATTATATAGCCGAAGAAGCAGGCGAAAAGGCTATAAGCGAAATACAGTATTACACCTGTGAAACCTCCGGACGTGACAGAGAGGATAAAGAGGAATACAAGCTTAAATTTGAGCTTAGCTTTTGCTTTAACAACGAAGTTAATTTTTTGGAATACTACCACAATTCCAGTTATCTTGAATACGGCGGTTCACCCGATAAGGCTGTAAGACTTGCTTTTGTTGCGGCTATTGATGCCTACTTAAAAAACAACAATATGTACAAGAAAGATGAAAAGAAGATTATATTCAATGATATAGAAGATAGTCTTGTACTTATTATAAACAGCTTTTCAACAATCACAAGTTATGAAAATCAGACTAAAAAGTCCATTACAAATAAATTCATACAAGATGCCATAAATGATTATCTGAAAAAGCAGCTTGAAATCTATTTTATTGAAAACAAGGCTGATGCCGATAAAATAGCAAATCAGGTGCTTGTAAATAAAAGAAGCCGTGAAACAGCTGAAAAAACAAGGGTAAATATCAAGAAAAAACTTACGGGCAACTTGGATATGAATAACCGTGTTGAAAAATTTGTAAATTGCCGTACAAAGGACGTTGAAAAGAGAGAACTCTACATCGTGGAGGGTGATTCAGCACTCGGTTCTTGTGTGCTTGCAAGAAATGCGGAATTTCAGGGTATTATGCCTATAAGAGGTAAAATACTTAACTGTCTTAAGGCAAATTACGAACGTATATTCAAAAGTGATATTATAATTGACCTTTTGCGTGTGCTCGGCTGCGGTGTTGAAATAAAAACAAAGCATAACAAGGATTTGAATAATTTCGATATAACACAGCTTAGATGGAGCAAGATTATTATATGTACCGATGCCGATGTGGACGGTTTCCAGATAAGAACTTTGCTTTTGACTATGCTTTACAGACTTGTGCCTACACTTATTGATGAGAAAAAAGTGTTTATTGCAGAGTCACCTTTATATGAAGTAAACTGCGGCAAAAACACATATTTTGCATATACGGAAAAAGAAAAAGCCGATATACTCAAAAAAATAGGCGAAAAGAAATACAAAATTCAAAGGTCAAAAGGTCTTGGTGAAAATGAACCCGAGATGATGTCAAAAACAACTATGAATCCCGAAACAAGACGTTTGATACAGGTTATGCCCGAAGATGTTGAAAAAACGGCTGTAATATTTGATATGCTGCTTGGTGATGATTTAAAGGGAAGAAAAGAGCATATTGAACAGGACGGATATAAGTATATCGACCTTACGGAACTTAGTTAATGAGGGAGAGTAAATATGGAAAAATATACACAACAAAATATAACCGATACTCTTGAACTTAATTATATGCCTTATGCGATGAGCGTAATTGTGTCAAGAGCCATACCGGAGATTGACGGCTTTAAGCCCGCCCACAGAAAGCTGCTTTATACAATGTATAAAATGGGGCTTTTAAAGGGTGACAGAACAAAATCCACGAATGTTGTGGGACAGACTATGAAACTCAATCCTCACGGTGATGCCACAATTTATGAAACAATGGTCCGTCTTGCAAGAGGAAATGAGGCACTTTTGCACCCGTTTGTGGATTCAAAGGGTAATTTCGGTAAGTCCTATTCAAGGGATATGGCTTATGCCGCATCAAGATACACAGAGGTTAAGCTTGAAAGTATATGTAACGAGATATTTAAGAATATAGATAAGGATACGGTTGAATTCATAGATAACTATGACGGCAGTATGAAAGAACCTCTGCTTTTGCCGACCAGCTTTCCCAATGTGCTTGTTACTCCCAACACGGGTATTGCGGTAAGTATGGCAAGTTCCATTTGTTCTTTCAATTTGAAGGAAATATGTGCCGCAACTATTCATTATATAAAAAATAAAAATGTTGACTTGAAAAAATATTTGAAAGCACCCGATTTTTCAACAGGCGGTGAACTTATATATAATGAAGATGAAATAAACAAGATATATGAAACGGGCAGGGGAAGCTTCAAAGTAAGAGCAAAATATCGCTATGATAAAAAGAACAGCATAATTGAGATTTATGAAATACCGTATTCCACATCTATTGAAGTTATAATAGATAAGATAATAAGTCTTGTAAAACTTAACAAGCTTAAGGAAATAAACGATATAAGAAACGAAACCGACCTTTCGGGTCTTAAAATTGCAATTGATATAAAGAAAAGTGCGAATCCCGACAAGTTGATGAGTAAACTTTTTTCAATGACACCGCTTACGGATAGTTTCAGTTGCAATTTCAACATACTTGTGCAGGGTTCTCCAAAAACATTGGGTATTAAACCTATACTTGATGAATGGCTCAGATTCAGAACCGAGTGCATAAAAAGACAAACCGAGTATGATTTTAACAAGGCATGGGACAAGCATCATCTTTTGATAGGTCTTAAGGAGATTATATTGGATATAGATAAGGCTATAAACATAATCCGTAATACTGAAGAGGACAGCCTTGTTATTCCAAACCTTATGGAAGGCTTCAAAATTGATGAAATTCAAGCCGAGTATGTTGCCGAAATAAAGCTTAGAAACATAAATAAGCAATTCCTTTTAAAACGTATTGAGGAAATTGAGGAGCTTGAAAAACTTATGGCTCACCTTAAGGACGTGCTTGAAAACGATTTCATGATAAAGGATATCATTATCGAGGAACTTAAGGAAGTAAGCAAGAAGTACGGTATACCGAGAAAGACGGATATTGTATACAGTGAGGATATACAGGAATACAGTGACGATGATTTTATCGAAGACTACAATATAAAGCTTTTCCTTACAGAGCACAATTATTTCAAGAAGATAACATTTGCTTCACTTCGTTCTGCCTCCGAGCAGAAACTTAAGGACGATGACAAAATCGTGCAAGAGATAGAAACAACCAATAAAGCGGAGCTTTTGATGTTTTCCGATAAATTTAATGTATACAAGGTAAAGGCTTTTGACCTTTCGGAGTGCAAGGCAAGCAGTTTGGGTGATTACCTCAACAACATATTGCCTATGGATGTGGACGAAAAAATAATATATATGGTTGCAACATACGATTACAGCGGACACATTCTTTTTGCTTTTGAAAACGGTAAAATTGCAAAAATAGATATGCACAGCTATGAAACAAAAACAAACAGAAAGAAAATAATAAACGCATATTCCGCAAAGCACAAACTCACAGGTGCAATGTTCATCAACGAGGACAGAGACATTATGCTTATAAGGGATAATGATAAAGCAATGCTTATAAACACTGATATATTGTCACCTTTGCAAACAAAAAGTTCAAACGGCATACAGGTTCTTAAGCTTAAGAAAAACAGTATACTTTCCGCAATATTGCCTGCGGAAGATTTTAAATCCGAAAACATAGAATATTACAGAACAAAGGCTGAAAAAATACCGTCAGCAGGGCATTTTATAGGCTTGGAGGATAAGCTTGCAAACTTTGCCGAAGAATAATGCACAAAATTTCAATTTTATAAAAATTTTTCTTGCATTACGGATTATTTTGTGATATAATATCCCTGTTGTAAAAAACACACACAGAAATATACGTTGAGCGGTGCTGTCAAGAGACAGTTCTCAACACGGTTCTGTGGAGGAAAAAAACCACAAGGAGGAAATAATAATGAGTGTTATTTCAATGAAGCAGTTATTG
>CAZUXS010000077.1:0-10289 GCA_964624605.1 uncultured Lachnospiraceae bacterium
CTATTGAAGCAGGTGCAGAGGATATCACAGAGGAAGAAGAGGGCTTTGAAATTATCACAGCTCCCGAAGATTTCTCAGCTGTCAGAGAAGCACTCGAAAAGGCAGGTATACCTATGGCTGAGGCTGAAGTAAGAATGATACCTCAGACTTATAACGAACTCACAGACGAAGAAGACATCAAGAAAATGAACAAACTTCTTGATTTATTGGAAGATGACGATGATGTTAAGAACGTTTATCATAACTGGGACGAATAATAATACCCACGAGTAATACGTAAAATACGGTGCAACTTAAGCGATTGTTAAAATTGCCGAAGTTGCACCTTTTTTTATATTTTTTATTAAAATATATTCCAATTTTTAATATTGTGTGTTATAATAAATGTAAATTAAGCACAAAAATATAATGAGGGGTGATTTAATGAAAAATAAATTATTGGGTTTAGGTATTTGCGTGTTGATTTCGGGGGCTGTGAGCGTTGCCGCTTTTGCCGCCGATGAGGGACTTACGGATGTTGCGGCAACTATTAATTCATCGTTTGACACGGTTCAAACGGGAAGTCAAAGCACGGCGGCTTCACCTATTGTCACTTCCGTTGGTACGATTGCGAATGAGGGTAACGTGAACATAAAGGGTCTTAACGGCTTGGATGTTAAGATAAACTATACGGATGATATACCTGCGGTGTGTGAGCTTGCAAAGTTCACCGAGAAAACCGAGGGTATAGTGTTTGATGAAAATGTGGGTGGTTATGTATATAAGATAACCACAAAAAATTACACCCTTGCACCTGCCGAGGTTAAGAGCCTGTTTTATAAGCTCCCCGATGTGACAAAGCCTTGTGTGCTTGATGTTTCTGCGGTATACGATGTTCAATCAACAGAGGAAACAAACGACACAAACTGGGAATTCAGGGACGAGCTGAACGGTTATCTCAAAACAAAGATAATTATAAAAGTTGGTGAAAGAAACCTTAAGGTAACACCTAATGCCATAAAGGATTGGGTAGTGATAGATAACCAAAATCTTACGGCGAGTGTTGATAAAAATAAGGTTTGGGTGTATGTTGACGGACTTTCAAAGATGTTCAACACAAGTAACAGGGCAAGAAATTTTGCCACCACAAACAGCGGTACCGTCAGCATAGCGGCAGGTACTTACGGCTGGAAAACCGATTTCACGGGTGTAACCGATAAGCTTTATGAAGCAATCCGCAATAAGAGCGACATAACCCTTACCGTGGGTTGCAGCCAAAGCGGTTACGGTATGCCGAATGAAATGAACGATTTCGGCAATACTTATGTTGAAATAAGTATACCAAAGCAACACATGTGGGTTTACAAAGACGGAAATATTGTGCTTGAAAGCGATGTTGTAACGGGTAATCCAACCTTGGGCAGAGATACTCCCGTGGGTGCGTATTTTGTAAAATCACGTACACCTAATGCGGTGCTTGTGGGTGCAAATTACAGAACGCCTGTTGCATTTTGGATGCCTTTCACAAACAACGGTTGCGGTCTGCATGATGCAACTTGGCAGCCTTGGTTTGGCGGCAACAGATATATTTCAAACGGCAGTCACGGCTGTGTAAACTTGCCGTATGATGTTGCAAAGCAACTTTTTGATACGGTAACGGTGGGTTATCCCGTAATCGTATATTAATCAAATGATTTAAATATAAGGAGAAATTAAAATGAAAAAGAAACTTGTTTCGGTTGTTATGGCGGCGGCTTTTGTGTTTGCCGCAAACTCCGTTTTTGCCGGTATACTCGGTGATGTGGACGGCGATGGCAGCATTATGGCAAATGATGCCGCAGTTGCACTGAACTATGCACTCAACAGCGATGTTATACCAAATGATGAAGCTAGGTTGGCTGCCGATGTGACGGGTGACGGAATAATTAACTCACAAGATGTGTCACAAATACTTCAAAAATCACTTGATGCCGATTATGTTTTCACTAAGGTTAAGAATGAAAACAGTGCCGGCGGCAGTGTGCTTAATGGCGATTTATCATCAGGTCTTGTAAAGGGTAATAATGATAACGTGATAGTAGGTCTTTATGCAAGCGAGGATATGCCTGCAAGAGTTGAAACCGCAGGCGAAGATGAGGGCAAAACATACGTTCAGGGCACAACAAACCCGACAATAGGCAGTGACGGCATACCGACCGGTGGTGCATATCTCAAATATACGGCACCTGCAAGCGGTGTTCTCACACTCAGAATAAAGACAAACAACAACAAGGTGACAAAGTTTATATTCTCGGACGGCACACAGGCTGCAAACGATATCAGTAACTACAGCGGTGCAAGCGTGTTTGACACAGTAAGCATAAATATGACAGAGGGTCAGGTTTTGTATGTTTATGCAACAAGCTCCAAAACTTCCCTCTTTGCAATTTCTTTTGCAACGGGTGAGCATATCGAAACAACAACAAAAGAGTCTACAACAAAAGAGCCTACAACGGAAACAACAACGGCTAAGAAAGAAACTACAACCGAAGTAACCACAAAGGCTGTGAACGGTGACACCGACACAAGTGACGGTGTTGTGGTTTCAAACTTCTCTCAGCTTAACAGTGCGATTTCAAACGGTGAGAAGATAATATATATACAGGGCAACATAGATTGTACCGACAGGATTGTACTTTCCGATAAAAATGCAAATGTGACATTCTATGGTCTTACAAATGCCGATGGCACAGCGGCTGTTTTGGATTTTGCTTCATTCAGATCCACACAGAGAACAAACGGCGAAAGCAGCACAGGTATTGTAATAAAGGGTAGTCACTATAACTTCAAGAACCTTATTGTGCAAAACGCACCCGATTGCGGTGTCAGAATAAAAGGCAGTGGTGCAGGCTATTGCACATTTGAAAACTGTGTTTTCAGATATAATCAAAATTCCGGTGTTTCCGTAACCGGTGGTGGTTGCTACAACACATTTAAATCTTGTGACAGCTACCGCAACGGTGATATAGTGTGGAAGTGCGGTGACGATGCCGACGGTTTCTCAGTGAAACTCGGTGCAGGTGACGGCAACAACTTCTATAACTGCCGTGTTTGGGATAACAGTGATGACGGTTGGGACAGCTATGACAATGCAGGACAGACAACGGCATATTGCTCATATATAGAGTGTCTTGCTTGGAATAACGGTAATCCGAATGTATTCACAGGCGAGTATGACTATGAGAATAATCGTCCGCTTGATAAAAACCTCCTCTATGTTCAGGCTATACTTGAAAAGTATCCCGATTTTGAGGAGCAATATAACGCACATACGGTTACCGAGTGGCCACAGGTTACAATAAGTCTTTTGGGCAAAACAAGAACTTATGCCGAGCTTCACAGCTCAAAGTGGGGCGGTAATCCAAACGGTTTCAAGTTTGGTTCAGCAAATACGACAAGCAGTTGCTACAGATATGTTAAAAACTGTATAGCTTTTGACCACGTTGAAAATATACATCAATCACCTGCAAAGGGTTACGACCAAAACAGCGGTTCTGCACAGTATGACCTTGTAAATGCACTCAGCTTCAACAACGGTCAAAATTACTGGATGGATAAAATGACGTTACTCTCCGTGCAAGGTACGGTTTGGGGCTTTGGCACATTGACTACAGAGGATGCACCAAGCACAGGGCTTAATATAGTAACTCCGTCCGAGGAAAAGCAGGAAGAGATTAAGGCAATCGTTTATGCCTACAGAGATGGCATTTATTCACTTTTGGATAATGACAAGATTCCGGGTGAGAGATTATGCAACGTATTCGATAACTAAAGATACATACAAAAGACCTTGCAAGTTTTGCGAGGTCTTTGTGATATCTGTGGGGCTGTCCGCCCCACACCCCGTAATGTTGTATTTTTATTAATTTACTTTTCTTAAATCCCTAGGAAAAGATTGTTCTTTTTTACGAAAAAAGAACCAAAAACGATGGGTGGTTCGCAATTTTGCGAAGCAAAATTGCGAATCCCTACGGGATTTCAAAATTACTTTGTAATTTTGAAACTAGATTCGCCCCATACCCCTAACGGGCAGGGGCGGTAAGTGAATCGACTCATCGAAGTATGTGGCGGGTTGCCCCTGCACCCACCCGTTTTACGGTGTGGGTACAGCAAACTGACATTGCAGTGGGTGTGGGCAATGCCCACGGTCTTGAGCCTCCAAGAAAGGAGATTGGTGTTTTTATGAATAGTAACGAACAATTGCATCTTGTTGTGGACGAGATGGGTAAGGCTATAAAGGGTAAAAATGTGGTTATATTTAAGGTGGTTGCCGCCTTGCTTTCGGGTGGGCATATACTTTTGGAGGATATACCCGGTGTGGGTAAAACCACGCTTGCGGTGGCACTTTCCAAAACGGTATCACTCGATTACAGGAGGGTGCAGTTTACCCCCGATGTACTGCCCAGTGATATTATAGGCTTTTCAATGTTCAACAGTAAGACAAACGAATTTGAATATAAGCAGGGTTCGGTGTTCTGCAACATCTTCCTTGCCGATGAAATAAACAGAACCTCGCCCAAAACGCAATCCGCACTTTTGGAGGTAATGGAGGAGAAGCGTGCCACGGTGGATGGTATCACAAGGAACTTACCCGAGCCGTTTGTGGTTATTGCGACGGAGAACCCTTTCGGCTCATCGGGCACTCAAAAACTCCCCGAGTCCCAGCTTGACAGATTCACCGTCTGCCTTTCAATGGGCTATCCCTCACACGCCGATGCGGTTGCCATACTCAAAAACGATGTGCAAAAACCACTTTCACAGCTCAAAGCCATACTCACAAAAGAAGATGTGATGACTATGCGTAGGGAAACTGGTGAGGTGTTTGTGCACGACAGCGTGTATGATTTTATTGTGGAACTGACGGAGAAAACAAGAAGCTGTGAGTATACGTCACAGGGTGTCAGCCCACGTGGCAGTATAGCCCTTTTGAATATGTCCAAGGCGGTTGCATATATGCGAGGCAGGGACTACGTTTCTCCCAAGGATATAAAGTTTATATTCGCCGATGTTTTTGCACACAGGCTTGTGCTCAATCACAGCGGCAGGGCAAAATACGGCAATGCACAGGCACTTTTGGAGGATATATTCACCTCTGTTAAGCTGCCGCAAACATAAGGCGGTGTGGCTATGATAAGTTTTTTCGGTATATTTGTTTATATATTGGTGACTGCGATTGCAATTGTTTGGCTGTTGTTTTTGCATAATACGGTTGCCGTCATAATTGCCGCCTTTGTGCTTATACTGCCTGTGCTCCCCCTCCTTTTCAATCGCTATGCGATTAAGATGCTGAGTTTTGAACTGGACGAGAGAAACGATACAACGGATTTGGGTTACGACAGACCGATATATGTAACAATTAAAAATCCAACTCTTATGCCCGTGATAGCACTGGATTTTGTGCTTACAACGGAAAATAATTTTTACAAAAACAAGAAAGAATATCACTATAGTCTGCCCGTATACCCTCGCCAAACAAGGTACGAAATTTTGACCGAGCCTGTGTTTGATGCCTGCGGTGCATATAAAATACGTGTGGAAAAAATCAGCGCATGGGATTTTTTGCACCTGTATGCGGCGGTGAAAAAAGTGGGTGCGGAGAAAAATGTGAGTATACTGCCTAAAAAATATGAGGGTGTTTCTTTGAAACCCGAACGCTTTATAAACGAAAACATAGATACAAACGAGAGCAACAAAAAAGGCAGTGACTACCCCGAAGTGCGTGATGTGAGGGAGTATATCCCCGGCGACAGCCTTAAAAACATACACTGGAAACTCTCCGCAAAAAAAGAAAACTTGATGGTTAAGGAACATATAAGCCTTGCCTCCGACACAATTGTGGTTGTGCCGGAATTGACGGAGGACGGCAATTTCCTGACGGAGAGAATACTCAGGACAGCTTACACAGTTTTACAGCCGTGGGTGAAATCTGGTGAGGTGATAACACTTTGGTGGTGGAGTGAAGCGGAAAACGATATGCACCAAATGAATATAAACGGCACAGATGAACTGGATAACGCCTTTTTAACACTTATGAACGAACAAACCTATAAATCATACGATAAAGCACGCTCATCATTTGAATACGCCGATAGCTTCGCAACAAGTATAGTGTGGATAAGCGGTTGCGACGGTGAGGGCACAACCGTGCTTAGGGGCGGAGATTGGTTGGAAGAAGAAAAAGAGGAAAAGAAAAAACTTTTCGGACGAAAAGTTAAGGAAAAGGGGAAAGTTGCGGCTTTTGTGAAATTTGTGGAGATATGATTGTTTTTTATGAAGCGAGATTAGTTTGTAATTTTAAAACCGAATTCGTTACAATTCCTAACGGAAAAGATTGTTCTTTTTTAGGAAAAAAGAACCAAAAACCATGGGGCGTTCCGATTCGCCCCATGTTGCCGAATTACAAGTAATTCGGCAATCCCTGCGGGATTCACTTTTGCGATGCAAAAGTGAACTACCTAACGGGCAGGGGCGGCAGAGGATTACGGTTCGCCGTAGTATGGTGGCGGGTTGCCCCTGCACCCACCCGTATGGGTGTGGTTGGGCAAGCTGCCACCATGCTACGGCGGGGATAAAGTCGTATGTTTTTTAGTGGCGAAGCCACTTGTAAAAACATAAAAAACTTAATGGATAAATAAAAACTAGGATGAGTGGTTTTCAGCCTTCCCTTGTTAGGGAAGGGGGACCGCTTTAGCGGTGGATGAGTAGTGGTAGAAAGGTGAATTAGGGTATATACACCTTCCCCCTCAAAAAAGCGTAGCTTTTTTGAATTGAAAAGTTTTTGCGCCGCTTTTTTTCAAATTGTTTCAAAGTTGCGTGCAACTTTGAAATCCCGTAGGGATTCCGATTTTTTGCGGAGCAAAAAACGGAACCGGACAGAGGTTTGGAGGCGGAGCCTCCAATGTCTTGAGGTGAGTGAAAATGAAAGATAATGCAATCAAAAAAAGAATATCCTTGTTTTTTACCCGCCTTTGGCATAACGAGGCGTTCTGCCGCTGTGCGGCAAGAGCTGTTTTGGTGTTTTTCATAGTTTACGGCAGTATGCAGGCGTTTTTAAGCTGTTTCGATATATATAGCTATAACTTCGCCTTTGTGCTGTTTTTCAGTCTGGGCATAGCCGTATACGTAAGCTCAGTATTCTATAGTGAAAAACGAAAAAATTTGATGTATCTTATATTACTTGCATTTTTTCTTATTATGACTTTTTTATTCGGCAGATACACAAACAGCGGTTTTTATGCCATTGTAAACATAATATATAAACGTCTGGAAGTTGAGCTTGACCTTGCCGGCATAATCGAATATACCGAAAGATACACAAACCGCTACATGACAATCACCGTCAGCCTTGTGTTTATATCATTTGGCATGAGCGTGTTGGTCAACCTCGTAATATCCAACACAATGAGCTTTATGGACGTGTTTTTCTCAACGTCCATACCACTTATGCTGGCACTCTATTTCGGTTATAAGCCCGCACCGCTGTATGCTTGGATGCTTATGAGCGGCTACACGGCGGTTTATATACTGGGCAGAAGCCGTAAATTCAGATATAAATCACTGCTCAAACGCAGGCGTGAAAAGCGTGACAGCAAGAAAAATATATTTTATGCCGATAAGATGTCGGACGGCAAAATGATGTTTTGCGTTGTGGGTGCATCAAGTGTGTTCACACTTTGTGTACTTTTGGTGGTTGGCACGGTATTTGCCGATTTCAACTTTGATACGGGTGAAAAATGGGCGGAATATAAGGAAACAACCGATTATTACGCAAAGACATTCATCACATACGGCATTTGGGGCTTTAACAATGAATATGACTCCGCAGGTGGTGTGAACAACGGTGAGCTTGGCGGTGTTGCGGCTGTACGCCCCGATTACCAAACGGATATAAAGGTAACTTACACGCCGTATTCGTATAATCCCGTGTATTTGCGTTCGTATGTGGGTTTGGACTATACGGGTAGGTCATGGCTGCCTATAGAAGAGTACAGGGTTGCCGACACACCTAAGTATATAGAGTTTGACGAAACACAAACACTCAAACAAAGCTATGAAGCGGGTGATGAACACGCTGCTGTGGGCAAAATGCAGATAGAAAACATAGACGGCGGCAATGTGGGATATCTTCCGTATTATGCAGGTGAGCACAAAAGCAAAAAATCTTCGGGTATGATATCGGAAACGGAGGTTGAATATTATATACCGAATGAGGATGCAAAATCGGAGCAAACCGAGGAGCCGGACGACCGTTATACCTATGTAAATTCTCGCAATAAAGAGGCTTTAGTCGAAACCTGTCGTGCGGCGGGCATAACGAAAAATGACAGCCGTGGCGAGATTACCCAAAAGCTGAAGTTCTATTTTCAGGAAAATTATCCCTATACTATGCGCCCCGGCAAGACACCGAGGAACGAGGATTTTGTGAATTATTTTTTGACTAAGCAGAAAAAGGGTCTTTGCACTCACTATGCATCCGCAGCCACGTTGATATACAGGAGTTTGGGCATACCCGCTCGCTATGTTGAGGGTTATGTTTTTTCATACGGCGATGTGCAGGGTGGTGACCTTGTACGGGATGAAAATTATGCCGATTGGTATGACGGCTATAATGCAATGGGTGAAACGGCGGTTGTAAGCGTAGAACTCAATGATGTGCACGCCCACGCTTGGACGGAAGTATACGATGAGGATTTCGGCTGGGTAACGGTAGATCTTACCCCCACAACCCTCGGTGCGGAAGCAGAGGATGATAAGGATTTCTGGGAAGTATTCAACAAATGGATGGGCAGTGATGATAACACACAGGAAGATACTGAAGATACCGCCAACGGCAATGCGGCACTTATGCGCGGAGTGTACGGCTTTGCAACATTGATTGTGCTTACTATTGTCGGCATTGTGCTGTTGTTTTCATATAAGAATATTTTGGGCGTTTATAAACTGCATAAGAGCTTTAACACAAAGGATAAATGCACCAACATAATAAACAGATATAAGTATGTTTGCTCACTCGTGAGGAAAAAACAAAGTGATTTCAATAAGTGCGAAAGCCATAGCGAACAACTTGAATTTTTGATAAGTAACTTCGATATACAAAATTACGACATCGCAAAATTTGCCGAGGTGATTGAAGAGATAAGCTATGGCAGGGGTGTTGAGATTGAAGATGGAGAATATTCGGAAGTTGCGGAGTTTTTGAAGGTGGTTGAACACAAGGTTAGACGGTGGAAGAGGAAACGGCGGTAAATTGTATTTTTGGAAAATAACTTTTAAGATAAACGCAGTAGTCGCTTTGATTACTGCGTTTATTCGTTAAATGACGGTTTTGTGTATAAACAATGTGTTATCTTTGTTTTAATATGATATTTTGATGTTTTCAGAATGGTATATGTTTTTTCTTGCCCGCCTGTAAGGTCGATTTTATCGGTGAGAGCAGAAAAAATATGTAATTTTATCGGCTCTGTTTTTGGTGCTTTTTTGTTGGTTTGATACATAAAAAAATACATCTTTTCATTTGGAAAATCATTGAGTGGAACAACAAGTAAATAATCAGCAAGTATTGTTGAACGAGTATGTTTTCCGCTTGGCAATAAAATATTGCTCTTATTTACATTCCATTTTAAGAAATTCCCTGTGTATGCATTATCCAATGTAACATCTGCATATTGAAACATAGAAATTCGTTTTTGAATATCGTATGTCTGTTCGGGATTTGTTACATTGTTTATATATTTACTGCCGGAAATATGATTGTATGTAATTTTTCTTTTTAGAATATTTTTAAAAATTACTTCCTTTTGCCATAAACTATTAGCTGTTACAATCGGTATATCAGTTAAATGGTCAAGTCCGATTATATGTGTAAACTCACCTTTTACGGTAGATGCGGAAGTTATGGTGATTTGTCTGCGGCTGTTACCCAAAATAAAGTTATAATCGTACTCATTTATTTTTTGAAAGGTTAGAGCCGCCTTGTATAAAATATCTTCCATCGTTACCTCTCATATTTTCTCTTTTACTAATAAAAGCCCTGTGAAAACACAAGGCTTTTAAGTCATATTTTGAATTCGACTATTAATCTATCGGGTCATGGCTGATATGCAACCAACAATTAAGCTCCGTAACGTATCCACCCGAATAAACACGCACATCACCACTTAGTATTTCGCTACGACTATGAAGTTTCGTCGAAATACTCGGCAACCGTTGTTGCCTGCTCAACATTTCTGTTGCTAATATTATTATATGCTTTTTTAATCAAAAAGTCAATT
>CAZUXS010000078.1:0-10136 GCA_964624605.1 uncultured Lachnospiraceae bacterium
GCACCGCCTGTGTAGAAAAGACGGTCATTTGTGAGTGCGGAAACAACAAGGTCATTGCCGAAATCGCAATCGACCGCTGTATTCGTCACACCACCATTGACAGAAAATTTACCGCCATCGGCGACAAATTCAAGTTTGTCAAGCTGGTCTGCGGTGATGTGGTTTGCATACATATCGCCCTCTTGAGCAATTGCACCAAAGTCCCAAACATCAACTTTTCGTGCCGCCGCAGAAGCTGTTGCCGCATAGCTTCCCATTATTGTGCCGAGTGTCATAACACACGCCAAAACGGAGCTAAACAGCCTTTTGTAGCTTTTGAGCATTTTTCATTCCTCCTTTTGGAATTATTATGGTATTAATTGTTAGGCAACTCCCTTGCCTATCTCCTTTATTATACAATATGCACAGATGGTTTGTCAACGTGTAAATTGAAAGGTATATAGGAAAAAAGCATACCGTTTCAAATGCTCAAACCTTAACAAAACCACGCAAATTTTTCCCAAAAACAGCTATTGACTTTATCATAAAATTATGTTATTATAAAAACAACAAGAGGGACTCCCTTGCGGTTGTCCCTGCTAAAGTTTTTAGCTCTTATTTTTATAGTTGAAAAATAGTCGTTGCATCTTTGCCGAGAGAGCGATTATTTTTTTGCTTCAATGAGCATAATCGTAATTACGATAAGTGCTAAAACAAATTCAAAGTAGGTGCGTGTTAATTATATTTAATACGCACCTGCTTTGATTTAAGCATTAAAAGATATACTGTTTTTCCAAAAAACAGCTATTGACTTTATCATAAAATTATGTTATTATAAAAACAACAAGAGGGACTCCCTTGCGGTTGTCCCTGCTAAAGTTTTTAGCTCTTATTTTTTATGTTTTAAAAATAGTCGCCGCGTCTTTGGTCAGAGGGGCGATTATTTTTTTGCTTCAATGAGCATAATCGTTACTACGATAATTGCGAAAACAAATTCGTAATAAGTCATATTCATCACCTCCAACGCACCTCTCTTATGTAAACAAAGAGCTAAAAACGAGGAAACTATGTTTCCCGGAGGTGCAAGAAGTCAGCAACAATCGCCGGAATCTCTGCTTGTCGGTTTCGGGCATACCCCCTACACAACATTATTCTATCATAAAAAGTGATTTTTTTCAATTTACAACTTCATTACACTTATATTTCAAAAAAAGAACGACCCGTATAACACAAGCCGTTCCCACTTATCATAACTTTATAAAATCCATTGCCGCCACAGCCGCAATTATAAGCTCGGTTACGGATATATACAAGCCTATAAGTTCAAGCCTGCAACCACCGAGTTTTTTATCATACACCTTTGAAACAATAAAGGCAAAAATCAATGAAATAAAGAGTGCTATTATGCCCATAATCGGATTTGCGCCCTCCATGAGTGCCATTGCACCCACTATACCCACAACTGCAACACTGCTTGACACAAACTTCTGCTTTGTTGTGTGCGGCATAGTATTATCCGCCGCCTCACCGTTTGCCGTAACAAGCATTATCCCCGCTATACTGCGTGCAAACACAAAGCCGCCCGCCGTAAGCAAAACCTTTGGCATATCGTCCAAAAACAAGTATGCCGCAAACAACAGCATATAGTATACAAAGGCTATCGTTGAAAGCACAAAGTTGTTATCCGTTTTAAGCATAAGCCCGAAAGACTTCTTAAACCCCGAAATATTCAATCGGCTTACGGTCAAAAGCGGTATGGCAACCAAACCACAAGTTTTTGTTATAGGTGTGGTTATTGCACCCACATAGTTATAAAACAACCCCCAAAGCACAGCCACCACAGCACCGATAACAGGCAGAAAAGCAAGAGAATACCCCGCATTATCGTCCCCGGCTGTACCTATCTTGAAATTTGTAAACAGTGTTATTGCGGTTTTAAGCGTTTTTAAATTCATAATAGCTTCTCCTTTTTTTCATTCAACAAATAGCAACAGATGGTCTTTTCGTTTCTGTTATTGTCAAATTTTACTCTTCATTACCCCAACAATATCGGAGAGTTTAATCTCCTCCTGTTCGCCGTTTTCCATATTTTTGAGCCTTACGCTGTCATTGGCTATTTCATCGTCGCCGAGGACAACATTATACCTTGCGCCTATCTTATCGGCGTACTTCATCTGTGCCTTAACGCTTCTGCCAACCACGTCATACTCAACGGCTATACCGTTCTTACGCAGTGCATAGCCTAATTCCTGTGCCTTTACAGCACCCTTTTCGCCAATTGAGCCTATGTATATAAGCGGACGTTTCTCCTCAACCTCGGCTGTGCCTTGGTTCTTAAGCACCATCATTATTCTCTCGATACCCATAGCAAAGCCAACAGCACCGATATCGGGGCCGCCGCACTCCTTAACGAGGTTATCATATCTACCGCCGCCGCAAATAGTGCCCTGTGCGCCTATATCATCGCTCACGAACTCAAATACCGTCTTTGTATAGTAATCAAGACCACGCACTATCTTCGGGTCAACCTCGAAAGGTATACCCATAGCCGTAAGGCCTGCCTTTAACGCCTCAAAGTGCGCCTTACACTCATCACCCAGCACATCCAATATCTCCGGTGCATCACCTATCACCTGCTGACAGTGCTCATTCTTACAATCCAAAACCCTAAGTGGATTCTTCTCAAAACGCTCACGGCAATCGGCACACATCTCGTTTATATTCTCGCCGATATACTTCTTAAGCACCGTGTTATACTTCACACGACACTCATTCCCGCCTAAACTGTTCAGCTTAAGCCTTATATTCTTAATACCCAGCCTGTTTAATATCTCATATACAAGTGATATCAGCTCCGCATCGGCATACGCTGAATACGTACCATACACCTCCACACCAAACTGGTGGAACTCCTTATACCTACCCGCCTGCGGACGCTCATTACGGAAACAAGAAGTCACATAATACACCTTAGTCGGCTGTGCATTACCATATAAACTATTCTCCACAAACGCCCTAGCCGCACCTGCCGTACCCTCCGGCTTAAGTGTCAAGCTCCTGCCACCTCTATCCTCAAAGGTGAACATCTCCTTCTGCACAATATCCGTTGTCTCACCCACACCACGAGCGAATAACTCCGTATACTCAAACATAGGCGTGCGTATCTCACGTACTCCAAACGCATCACATACCTCACGCACCGTGTCCTCTATCTTCTTCATTAACTCAATATCCGTACCAAAGAAATCATTAGTACCCCTTGGTTTCTTAACTGCCATCTTATTATTCTCCTTTCTTAAGACCTTGGAGGCTCCGCCTCCAACCCTCCGCAAGCTTTTTGAAAAAAGCTTGGCAAAAACTTTTCAATCCGAAAAGCTAACGCTTTTCGGGGGATATTAACCGCCAAACTCCGCTCAACACCCGGCGAAGCCGATAGAAAAGTTTTCGCCCCTCCTTTTTCAAAAGGAGGGCAGGGTGTGGGACAGCGTCCCACGCTACTCCAAGAGTATTTTTTTGAAAGTTTGAAAACTTTTTTTACGATAGAAAAAAAGTTTTCAAAGCTTAATACTACTCTTCCTCTCAATCATCTCATCAATACGTGAAATATAATCATCCACGCTTTTAACATTAAACACTCTATCTATATGATTAGTGGCATTATCCACAATCTTAGTTGAGCCACCCGCCCCCAGTGCGAGTATACTCTGTTTTTCTTCCATTATCTGCACGTTATACACGCCTTGACACCCCGGTTTACAATACCCGACGTTCTCAAAGTTACCCACCATATTCTTCTGGCGGTACATATAATACGGGTGCATACCCATATCCCTCGTATAGTCCGCAGCCACTTTAAGCATATCCTCCATAGCGGCGAAGTCCGTCATGTTATACTGCTCCAGTGTTTCTTTCAGCCTTGAGGCACGCTTAACCGCCAGTGTGTGCACCGTTATACTCTCCGGTGCAAGCTCCGCCAAGCCTTGCATTGTGCGCACCACCTCGGCGTGTCCCTCACCGGGCAATCCGAGTATGATATCTGTGTTTATGTGGTTATGCCCCTCTTCTCTAGCCATTTTAAAGGCATTTATGAACATATCCGTATTATGCTCTCTGCCTATCACCCTCAAAGTTTCATCATTCAATGTTTGAGGGTTAATGGAAATTCTATCCGCTTTGTATTTCTTTATTATACGCAGTTTCTCACGTGTTATGGTGTCCGGTCTGCCTGCTTCAACGGTGTATTCTTTCAGTTTTGACCTATCAAAGTACCGTTCCACAGCGGACATCAGGCGTTCCAACTGCTCCGCATTAAGTGAAGTCGGTGTGCCGCCGCCTATGTATATGCTCTCCAGTTCCTTGCCATCAAGCAGTTTTGCACTTGCCGCCATTTCTTTTTCCAGTGCCGTAAGGTAGGCATCAACACGGTTTGAATATTGCTTCAACGGGTATGACGTGAATGAGCAATACAAGCATCTGGTCGGGCAGAACGGAATACCTATATATAACCCAACCGTGCCCCTGCCGTTTTTCACAATGCTTTCTTCCTCATCGGCAACACGCATCATCAGCCCAAGCTTCTCCTCGGACACACGATATTTTTCACGCAGCTCCAAACGAATTGCATCGTCGGAAAGACCCTCTTCACGGCGCATGGCAACAAGCTTTGCGGGGCGCACACCCGTCAGTATGCCCCACGGCATATCAAGGGGTATTACCTTGCGCACAGCATCACTCACGGCAAGCTTAACAGCTCGCTTCACCTCACGCACATCACCGTCATCGGCAAGGGCTTCCGCCTCCGCACGCAGTTCACCGCCATCATATACCTTAGCTACACACCTGTGTCCGTCAAGAGTGACACCAACCGTCACACCCTCGGAGGCAGGCTCACTGACAATATTAAATTTCTCATTCGGGTAAAACATAAGCAGCATGGATATTATATCATCGTGTAGGTTATGCTCCCCGACGTAATTCAAAATATAATTCATATTAAACACCAAATTGTATATATTTACATAGATTTCTGTACCAATTGTAATTATACACTAAAATAAAATAATTGTAAAGTATGTGAATAATAAAACACGTAAAACTAAAGACTATGCCTCACCCAAATTTTCCTCTCTTCCTCCACTCATCCACCGCTAAAGCGGTCCCCCTTCCCTACTAGGGAAGGCTGAAAAAACCACTCACCCAAGTAAGCTCAACCTATAACTAAATTTTTTAAATAAAAGCGGCGTAAGCCGCTACAAGCCTTCCCCCACGGGGAACTGTGAACAGCCACGCAAAGTTTGCAAGCAAATTTGCTACGGGTGGCATTTTTGCCTGCAAAAATGACGGATGAGGCGTAAAACTAAAGACTATGCCCCACCCAAATTCTCCTTTCTTCCTCCACTCATCCACCGCTAAAGCGGTCCCCCTTCCCTACTAGGGAAGGCTGAAAAAACCACTCACCCAAGTAAGCTCAACCTATAACTAAATTTTTTAAATAAAAGCGGCGTAAGCCGCTACAAGCCTTCCCCCACGGGGAACTGTGAACAGCCACGCAAAGTTTGCAAGCAAATTTGCTACGGGTGGCATTTTTGCTTGCAAAAATGACGGATGAGGCGTAAACTAAAGACTATGACCCACCCAAACTTCACAAGCAAATTTACTTCGGGTATCATTTTTACTCGCAAAAATGACGGATGAGGCGTAAAACTAAAGACTATGTCCCACCCAAATTCTCCATAAAAAGAAAGGATGGTTCTTTGTCAATCGACATTAAACCATCCTAAACTTTTTAATATTTAGCCTTTTGCTGAAATTAAGAATTCCATAAACCTGATGCCTTTATTGAACCAAACTTAGCATTAGTACCATCCTGAATAGTTGCTGTCACACCGCTAAGCATTATGTTTCCCTCGGTGCTCATGGAAGTGATTGTCATTTCAGGTCTGTCATATAATTTTTTCATCATTCAAATCCTCCCCAATTACTCAAAAGCCTTAGTAATTTCTTCTACCTTAGCCTTGACATCTGTTGCTGTCTTGTCATCCGGAACTTCTGTCAATTCACTTGCATATAAGAAACCTGTACCACCAAAATCCGCTGCTGTATATGTCTGAGTACCAATCTGTATCTTTTCATATACAGTAGATGTTCTTGTCAACTCGGAACTACCATACTTCTGTAATAAATAATTATTATTAGTAGCCTCGTCAGCTGTTACAACAGAAATTGCATAGTATTTACCATCATTTTCCACAAATGAAGCATTTGTAAGAGAATCCTTTTCTTCAACTGATATTGCAACACTATAAAGCCACATATTGCTATTTGCTGAACAAATATAGTATTCCGTATCAGAATCCAATTCTAAAGACTTTGTTAATTTTGTATCTCTATTAGATGACTCATTTTCAAAAACTAATTCGCTACCCTTGTAAATATTCAATTTTCTGGCAGCATTATCGCCAGTGCCACCCGTAGAATAACTAAGATCTAAAGTTGCCTTCTTGTCATCAAAATTGCCTGTTTTGAAATAAAGAGCATTCTCTTTTCCTCCACTTACATTTATATAACTACCACTTGTAAGTGTAACGTTGTCACTTAAACATTCAAAATAAAAATCTGATGTAGCATCTGCACCATAAGCAAGAACATTGCTATCTGTAGATGTATCATCCTTACTCCATAATACAGAATCTGTAATATCGCTACGATTAATTATTTTTATATAATTTACAACTATTTCCGTAGTAGATGTAGTAGTTTTATATTTGCCTGAATTACCAGTCAATGTAACAGCAGTATTATTTGCATAAACTTTAGCTTTATAGCCTGATTCAGGTGTTGCTGTAATTGTTAATGTTGAACCACCTGCAACGGTTTCGTTATTTGATACAGTATCACCATTTTCCTTGGTAACTAAAACCGAACCGTTCTCCCCATTAGTAATTGTAACTTCACTATCAGGTAATTCGTTTCCTCTTGTAATTACTATTGCATTTATACCAAAACGACCGCTTGTTGCAGTAAATGTAATATCGGAATCTGAGCTAGAAACAAACTTCTTGTAATCCGGTGTTGTAGTTGTTGTACTTGTAGTTAAATCACTAAACAAAGAGTCACTTCCTTGTGTTGCCTTAATCGTTGCAGCAGTACCCGGGGCACCAGCAGAATTACAACCATAATAATAAATTTCTATCTCATCACCGGTCTTAACACCTGAAAGTGTTATTAAAGATTTTGTGCCATTATACATATATATTCCGGTATTTAAAACTTTTCCTGAAAGTGTACCAGTAGTTGGAGCATCTTGGAAGAAATTTGAATCAGCATCATATGTTCTTAATTTATGATTCTTATAGGCTGTTTTTATTGTATACGTACCATCATTATATAATTCTGTTCCACCACCAGTAGTAGAAATATACGTATTCTCTACATAAGCATTACCTGCAGCCGTCGTACTTGCTATGTAAGATGTCAAAACATCAGCCATATTGATTTTTGTGATTTCATTCGCAAACACACTACTCACATTAGCCACGCTCACAACGCCCAATGTCATAACAGCGGCGAGGACGGAGCTAATCACTTTTTTGAACTTTCTGTTCATTTTAAAGTCCCCCTTTAAATATTTTATTTGTGACATTGAATATTTGTACACTATACTCAATATCACGCCATATCGGCAATTTTTTTCACTTAAAAAACCTCTCCCCTCCTTAATCAAAATCAGATAGCCCGAACCAAATCGCCAAACCACGGGAAACCATCTCAAAGTATACTTTGTGACGGGAAATATTTTTTTAATTTTTCGGGGGATTTTTTGCAGTAATTCAACAAAACATCCTTTAGGAAAAACGGTGTATTATAGTACAATTCACCGAAAAAAATCGCAAAAAAAATACCGTCACAAAGTATACTTTATGACGGTATTTTCGCAAAATAAACACTATCCATATTTTATTGTAGCACCAAATAATCATTATGTCAATAAAAAACGTAACAAAAAACTCCAACAACTGCATATTATATGTTAAAACCGGTACAAACAAAAACGGGACAGATATCAAATCCATCCCGTAAAACTCTTATTATCAGTCAAGCACATAAACCTTTACGCTCTTATGACCGAAGCCGGACTTAAGTGCCGCACTATGTGAATCATAGCAAAGGTCAATTCTGTTTTTCTTTATTGCACTACCCGTATCGGCTGCAATACAGTAGCCGTAGCCCTCAACATAAAGCTTTGTGCCAAGCGGAATAACGCTCTTGTCAACTGCAACAACGCCGTAGCCTGCCTTCATGCCGTTTGCTGTGTAGCCGTTTGCATACTTACCGCAGCACTTTGAGCAAGGGCAATAAGCCGTTGCATCAAGTGTAAGCACCTTTGAATAGCTTGTTGGTGCTGCAGCACTTGCAGACTGTGTCTGCTGCTGTGCTGCCTGAGCAGCCTTCTCGGCCTCGGCAGCCTTTTTTGCTTCCTCGGCTTTCTTTTCTTCCTCTAATCTTGCTGCTTCTTCTGCTGCCGTATCCTTTGTGCCGACAAGCACTTCGCAGTTAAGAGGCTCTATTATAACCTTTTCTTCGGTCTCTGTTTTTTCCTCAACACCGCCAACGTAGTATGTTTTTGTTGTTACCTTTTTCATACCCGTAACGCCCTGTGTTTTGACCTTTTCCGTACCGACTTCAAGCTCGTCCGTTTCAATTCTGATTGTTTCAAAAGGAATTTCAACATTCTCCACAGATGTTTCAACTTCCTCGGAAATAAGGTAAAGATTCATGTCATCCTCTACCTCGGCTTTGAAATCACCTCTTTTTAAGAAGTAATCCTCGCCTGTTTCATTTCTGTAGCTTGCAACAAGTTCCTTTGTTGACTTTTCATTTGTCTTGATTGTTTCTTCAAGAGTACCGTTCACATATATGTTTACCGACTTACTTGTTTCCGCTTCCTTAGCGGCAATGTTCAGTGGTGAAATAACCGTTGCCATTGTTAAAACAGCTGCAAATTTTTTCACCGTAATTCTTAACGACATATCTATTCTCCTCTACGCTTTAACTATTATAATTTATACAACTCTCATTTATTTAGCTGAGCACGTAAACCTTGACATTCTTTCTGCCGTAGTTTACTGCTTCTCTGTATGTGTTGTAGCAAAGGTCAATTTTGTAACCCTTTATAGCGCCGCCCGTATCAGCCGCTATAGCATAGCCGTAACCCTCCACATAAAGCTTTGTGCCAAGCTTTATATATCTTGGGTCAACAGCAACAACACCGTAGCCCGCTTTCATACCGCTTGCCGTTATTCCGTCGCTCTTTCCGCAACAAGCAACAACCGGTGCATAAGCTGATGCGTTCATTGTGTATACCGCACTGTAGTTGAAAGATGAATTCTTTCCTCTGTAGGTATTCACACCGCTTTTTGCCTTTTCTTCCTCTTCGGCTTTTCTTTTTGCCTCTTCCTCTGCCTTTGTATCGTGTGTGCCGACAAGTATCTTCTCCGTAACAGGCTCTACGGTAACTTTTTCGCTCACCTCAGGCTCTCCAACCTGAACTCCACCAACATAGTGAACCTTTTTCGTTACCTTTTTCATACCCTTGATGCCCTTTACCTCGACTTTCTCCGTGCCGATTTCAAGCTCATCCGTTTCCGTCTTTACACTTTCAAAAGGTATCTCCACGTTTTCCGTTTCTATTCTGTCCTCTATAGATGAAAGCTCTATTTTCATACCCGCCTCAATCTTTGAGGAACTTGAAAGATTTTCAATCTTGTAATCCACATCTGGTGTACTCTTTCTGTACTGTGCAACCACCTTGCCAACGGTTTCCTCCACCGTTTCGAGGCTCTGTGCATACTCCCCGTTGACATATATATCAACACTCTCGGGAGACTCGATTACTATTCTCATGCCTGCTGTGATTTCGTCGCTTGGTGAAACATTCATCTTGGAATTATCGTCGTAGCTTATATCGTAATTCCTGAAAAAATCACCAACCGTTTTATCCGATGTGCGGTAACAATTGCTTTCTCCGTTTATTACTACCCTCACATCCGCCATATCCATAGCAGATACGCTCACTCCCATTGAGCTTATCAATGCCATAGCTGCCGTACATAAACTTAAACTGCGTCCAAAACTCTTTCTTAGTGCCATTATAGTTT
>CAZUXS010000079.1:0-10105 GCA_964624605.1 uncultured Lachnospiraceae bacterium
ATATGCCCGAAGCCGGACTCGAACCGGCACGAAGTTGCCCCCGAGGGATTTTAAGTCCCTTGCGTCTACCAATTCCGCCATTCGGGCAAATAAAAAATAAATGGGAACAATAGGGCTCGAACCTATGACCTCCTGCTTGTAAGGCAGATGCTCTCCCAGCTGAGCTATGCTCCCATATATTATAAATTAAAATGGCGACCTGGAAGGGACTTGAACCCTCGACCTCCGGCGTGACAGGCCGGCGCTCTAACCAGCTGAGCTACCAGGCCATTTTAAAATTTGTGTTGTGTCCTCACAACGAAATTAAGTATACACTATGTTTTTATTTTTGTCAAGCACTTTTTTCAATTTTTTTCAAAAAAAATTACACTCCTTGTATTTTCACAATTTTTAGTCGACTTTTTCAATTTTCATTCTGTATTTTTGTTTATTTTTTTTCGCTTATTTTCAAATTACCACTATTATTTTTTTGCAATCTATGTTATAATTATTTTCGCATCAATGTTGATAAATACCGTATTTAATCACAGTTATTAACACCATGTTGATAAATATGTTGATAAACTGTTAATTATTCTCTGTTTTGCTTGATTTATAGTACATGTATAAGTTATTAACATTGTTGATAAGCATTAAAAATATACTTATTCCACATAGTTATTAACATAGGTGTTAATAACTTACCAATACTATCAATATACGGAGGTTAGTTTATGAAAGAAATTGACAGCTATTGGCAAGAGGTTCTATCCATACTTAAGGAGGACTTATCGGATCTTGCCTTTAACACATGGATTTCACCCTTAACAGCTGTAAAATTTACTCAAAATACATTTTACGTAAGAGTTCACATAGCCTTTTACAAGGATCTTATACTTAATAAACACAGAGATAACATAGAAAAGGCATTGTTTACAGTATTTAAAAAGCCCATGCAGCTCCAAATTTTGCTGCCCGGCGAAGATGTTGAAAGTGAAAGCGAGCCGCAGGAAAGCTCCAAATCCGAGAGGAGCTACAGCAGGCTTAACGGTCTTGTGCCGGAATACAGGTTTGATAACTTCATTGTAGGTGCATCAAACAATATAGCACATGCGGCGGCTGTTGCCGTTGCCGAAAATCCGGGACAGGAGAAAATGTATAACCCACTCTTCCTTTACGGCGGTGTGGGACTTGGTAAAACCCATCTCATGCACGCAATAGGCAACTATGTGCTTGAAACAAAGGAAAATGCAAAGGTGCTGTACGTATCCTGTGAAACGTTCACAAACGAGCTTATTACGGCAATCAGAGAACAAAAGACACAGCAATTCCGTGATAAATACAGAGAGCTTGATGTGCTTTTACTTGATGATATACAGTTCATAAGTGACAAGGATGCAACACAGACCGAGTTCTTCCATACATTTAACACACTTATAGATGCAAAGAAGCAGCTTGTTATCTGCTCCGACCGTCAACCATCCGAGATAAAGTCACTTACGGACAGACTTGTATCCAGACTTTCATCCGGCCTTATATATGATGTAAAATTTCCGGATTTTGAAACAAGGACAGCTATCCTCAGTAAAAAAGCGGAAAGATTGGGTATACAGATAGATAACAGCGTATTGCAACACATAGCCTATACGGTAAAATCCAATATAAGAGAGATGGAGGGCGTGCTCAACAGAGTTGTTGCCTATTCCAAAATAGTAAACCATGATGTTACAATTGAGCTGGTAAACGAGGCTATAAAGGAAATAATAAAAACGGACAAGCACGAAATAACGGTTTCATATATACAGGAGGTTTTATCAAACGAAATGAAGATAAAGCCCGAGGACCTTATATCAAAGAAAAGGTCACAGCCTATAGCCACCTACAGAATGATGGCTATGTATCTTTGCCGTAAGCTCCTTGACGAGAGCCTTAAGGACGTAGGCTCCAAGTTTGGCGGCAGAGATTATTCAACGGTTATACACGCCTGCCGTACTATAGAGAACCTTATTGAGAAAGATGCCGATGTTGCGGCACAGCTCAATGCTATTGAAAAGAAGATATTAGGTGAAGAATAAAAACTTTGCGGCATAACAGCCGCAGTTTTTTTTAGAGTTTCTACCTATTAATATGTTATCAACATACACCGTTTTTTAACAAAAAACGCAAGTTATCAACATTTCGATGTTGATATGTTACTAATTGCTGTTGATAAGTGTTGATAACTTCGGGGCGATTTTATGTTGATGTTTACGGATGTTTATACTGTTTATTAACATTTGTGATATAAACATTTTATAAACACGGCAAAAGTATTATAAACAAAGGGGTTGTACGACTTTTCAACAAATTAACACCCCCTATTACTATTACTACGAGAAATTAATTGAAATTAATAAAAAATATATTAATTAATAAATTCATGGAGGTTTATCCTATGTTCGAGATTAAATGCAAAAAAAGCTTGCTTACCGAAAATATAAATGTGGTTGCGAGAGCGGTTTCCACAAGGTCAACTCTGCCTATAACCGGCTGTATACTGCTTATTGCGGATAAAGCGGGGTTCCGACTTCTTGCCAATGATATGGAGATAAGTATAGAAAGCGAGAATATAGAGTCCGAGGTTTATGAACTGGGTACGGTTGCACTTGAGGCTAAGATATTCGATAACACGGTAAAGAGCTTCACAGGTGATGTTATTTCAATAAAAGCCGATGATAAGAATAATGTGGAGATTACGGACGGCAGTGCCAAGTTTAAGATAAAGGGTCAACCCGGTATTGAGTTTCCTATGCCACCTGTGCTTGATGCCGAGGATAATTGCCTTGAAGTGCCGTCACACGTATTCAAGAATATGATTAAAAAGACTATATTCTCTGTTGCTGTGGATGATTCCAGACCGGTACTCACGGGCGAGCTTATAAAGATAGAGAGTAATGTGCTTAATGTGGTTGCAATTGACGGTTTCAGAGTCAGCTGGCAGAGAGAGCCTATTGACTATAACGATAACTTATCTATGGTTGTGCCGGCAAAGGCACTCACCGAGGTTTCAAGACTGTTGCCCGATGATGAGGAGAGTAAAACAAATATATACTTCACCGAAAAGCATGCTATGTTTATGTTCAAGGGCTGTAAGATAGTTTCAAGGCTGTTGGAGGGTGAGTTCCTTAATTATGAAAATCTTTTTAATTGCGATAACAAAACAGAGCTTATAGTTAATAAGTATTCTTTGACAAGTGCACTTTCAAGGACTACCATTATTTCCAACGATACAAAGAACCCAAGGGTTAATATGAAAATAGGGAATAATGTGCTTGTTATAGATGCCAATGATGACAGGGGTAATGTGCACGAGGAGATAGTGGCTGAGACTAACGGTGATGAGCTTAATATATCCTTTAATTCAAGGTATTTGCTGGATATATTGGGTGCGGTTGATGAGGACTTGGTCAGCTTTAATTTTATGACGGAGAAGAGTCCGTGTATTGTTAAGAGTGTGACGGGAAAGGAATATAAGTATTTGGTACTGCCGTTGTTGCAGTTTTAAGGAATGAGATACTTGAAACCTTTTTTTCTATCGCAAAAAAAGGTTTCAAACTTCCAAAAAAATGCTCTTGGAGTAACATGGGGCGTTGCCCCATACCCCACGCAGTTCCGTTTTTTTGCTTTGCAAAAAAGACGGAATCCCTACGGGATTTCAAAGTTGCGTGCAACTTTGAAACAATTTGAAAAAAGCTTGGCAAAAACTTTTATGTGCGGCTTTCGCCGCGGGGATTGGGGCGAATTTTGTTAGGGCGATTAATATATTTATGTTTATTTTTTTAAGGAGATTTTAGATGCAGGAGATAACTATAACTACGGAATTTATAAAGTTACAGCAGGCTATAAAGTTAGCGCATATTGTCGGTGAGGGTTCTGATGCTAAGATGCTTATATTAGACGGTCAGGCTACCGTAAACGGTGAGGTTTGTTTAATGCGTGGCAAGAAGTTACGTGATGGGGATGTGTTTGGTGTGACGGGCTATGGTGAGTTTAGGATAAAAGGCGAGTGACGGACGGGTGTATATACGGGAATTATCACTTAAGAACTTTAGGAATATAGAGAACTTGACTATTACACCCGATAAGGGGACTAATATATTCTACGGGGATAATGCACAGGGCAAGACTAATATCATGGAGGCAATCTATATGTGTGCGGCGGGGCGCAGCCAACGTACGCATATTGAGCGGGAGTTGATACGCTTTGGCGAGCAGAGTGCGCATATACAGCTGTATTCACAGAGAGAGAGCTTTGGTGAGAGGATAGATATTCACCTGAAGAAGGACGAGAAAAAGGGTGTAGCTGTCGGTGGGATACCGATTAAGAAACTGGGCGAGCTGTTCGGCAGTGTAAATGTGGTGTTCTTCGGGCCGGAGGACTTAATGCTTGTTAAGGAGGGTCCGAACCTGCGGCGCAAGTTCATGGATATGGAAATGTGCCAGACAAGTGGTGTGTATTACTATAACCTCCAGCAGTATTATAAGACACTACGCCAGAGGAACGAGTTCCTCAAAAAGCATGGCGGGTATGGCAAGACGGTTGACATGACAATGCTTGAGGTATGGGATGAGCAACTGGTGGACTACGGTGTTAAACTGGTAGCTGCCAGACGTGAGTTTATCACACGGCTAAGTGAGATTGCGGGCGAGATACACAGCAGTATAACCTCCGGTAAGGAGAAATTAATGGTTGAGTATAAGCCATCGGTTGATGAAGCGGGGTTTGCGGCTAAGATACGGAATAACCATAATAGAGATATACTCTATGGCACGACACATAGCGGTATACATAAAGACGATATACTGTTTTATGTGAATGATATTAACGCAAGGAACTATGGCTCCCAAGGCCAGCAACGTACCGTTTGCCTGTCACTTAAATTGGCTGAGGTGGAGATGATACGCCAGGCAATAGGCGAGAACCCGATATTGTTGCTTGACGACGTACTGTCCGAGCTGGATAGAAATAGACAGATGTATATAATATCTAATCTGGATAATATCCAGACGTTCATTACCTGTACCGGTATTGATGAGGTTATAGGACAAGTAGCGGATAAATCCGCGGTTTTTTACGTGAAAAACGGTGTTGTAGAAAGAAAGTGATTTGTTAAAATTTTAACGTATTATTTAAAATCAATGTTAATTTTATAACAAATAACCACCCTCAATCCAACAGCGGCGAAGCCGAGATAAAAGTTTTTGCGCCGCTTTTTTCAAAAAGCGGACAGGGTGTGGGACAGCGTCCCACTGTTTCGTGCAAGAGTATTTTTTGGAGGTTTGGAACCTTTTTTACGATAGAAAAAAGGTTCCAAGGTCTTTAATGACCAAAATCAAAAAGTCAAATTTATATAATTACCTACCGCCCGCTATATCCATATCCCCCTAATCTAGTGTCGTAAACTTAACTAGGTTATAAATATTATAAAATAAAAATTTACTTTTCCTCAATCCCTAGAAAAAGATTGTTCTTTTTTACGAAAAAAGAACCAAAAAACGTCGGGGCGTTCCGATTCGCCCCGAACCCCTAACGGGCAGGGGCGATATATTGTGGTGGCTCATAGTAGTTTGTGGCGGGTTGCCCCTGCACCCACCCGTTTTACGGTGTGGTTGGAACAAACGACTTAACCATCATTGGCGGTATAGTCACCTTTGTTTTGTTATAACTCATATATTTTTTTAAGTTGATGACATTACCCCTAACCCCATCCCTCAATATCACTCTTATATTAAATTTTTGTTTCAATTTACATTTTTTGTTTACAGTTCACAAAATATATAGTATAATACTAACTGCATAGTATTTTATCTTTCGGTGGATTACTTAGTGTTTTACCCCATTTTATCCGTAACTTCAAAAATTCAATTGCACAATTTTTGAAATCACGGATATGCCGGTAGTATATTTTCACCGAGGTTAAACCATGAACAAAGACGAGGATAATAAAAAATGAGTGTGAATAGAAAGGTACTTATAATAGCAAACCAGTTCCCGCCTATGGGTGGCAGTGGTGTGCAGAGAAGTGTCAAATTTGTTAAGCATTTACGCAGTTTCGGTTACGAGCCTGTTGTGTTCACCAGAACAATAGATAATATGCCGCTTAAGGACGAAACCCTTTTAAAGGACGTGCCGCAGGGTGTGAAGATATACCGCACAAAGGCGCTTGAAGTGCCCGAGCTGAAAGGTATATTACGCATACCCGGTAAAGTGGTGGGTAAGTTTATGATACCCGACACGGCAAGGCTGTGGATGGAAAATGCGAAAAAAGAGGTGCTTTCCGTAATAGAGAAAGAGGGTATACACCTTATATATACCACCTCCGCACCGTACAGCGACCATCTTTTAGGCCTGTACATAAAAAAGAAAAAGCCGAATATAAAGTGGGTAGCGGACTTCCGTGACGAGTGGACTAACAATCCCTACACACTGGATAACCCGTATAACCCGATAAGAACCAATATAGAGAAAAAAATGGAGTACAGCGTTTTGACAACAGCCGATGCACTTATATCCAACACACCCGTTATGGTGCGTAACTTCGTGCAAAACAACGGCCTTAAGGGTGATAATTTCCATTGTATACCAAACGGTTTTGATGTGGAGGACTTTGCCGAGTTTGACTTGACTAAGCCGAAAAACAGCAAAATGACACTTGTATACACGGGTGCATTATACGGCAGACGTAAGCCCGATACGTTTTTTGAGGCTTTAAAACAGCTTAAAGCGGAGAATAAAATAGACGGCGATAAGATACTTGTTAAGCTGATAGGCAACTACCACAAGGACAAGTTACAAGCCCAGATAGACAGCTATTCACTCACAAAGCAGTTTGAGATAGTTGGGTATGTGCCGCATAATGTCTGCATAAAGGAACAGCTTGGTGCCGATGTGCTGGTGCTTATAGAGGGCACAGGCAGGGGCTCGGATGCCTTTTACACGGGTAAGATATTCGAGTATATGAACACAGGCAGACCTGTGCTTGCCGTGTTGCCGGAAAACGGCGCAGCCGCCGATTTGGTACGAGAGAGTAAGATAGGTGTGGTCAGCCATACCGATGATGTTGAGAAGATAAAGAATAGTATTAAGGATTACTACGATAAATGGTGCGAGGGTAAGCTGGACTTTGAACCCGATAGAACGGTGATTGATGGGTTTGAGAGAAAGGCATTGACCGAAAAACTGGCTGAGGTGTTTGATGGGGTGTATTGAGTGCACTAAGTAAATTAGTCGGTGGTTAGATTTTAGGTCTTGAAAACTTTTTTCTATCGCAAATGGAAAAGCACTTTTGCCTTACGGCAAAAGCAAGCCTTGCGGCTTGCCGACTATTTTGTCGGTGCGTAGTTTTCAAACTTTCAAAAAATGCTCTTGCACGAAGCATGGGGTGTTGCCCATACCCCACGCTCCTTTTGAAAAAGGAGCGGCGAAAACTTTTATGTCGGTTTCGCCGGGCATTGAACCGAGTAAGGTGGTTTAGCCCTCCGAAAAGCGTTAGCTTTTCGGATTGAAAAGTTTTTGCGTCGCTTTTTTCAAAAAGCGACCGGAGGTTTGGAGGCGGAGCCTCCAAAAGAAAGGGTTTGAGAAATGAAGATTATTCATCTGATAAGCGGTGGTGATACGGGTGGCGCTAAGACACACGTTTTGGCACTATTATCCAACCTAAAAAAGAATAATGTGGATGTGGAGCTGCTTTGTATTATGGAGGGTATATTTACCGAGGAGGCACGGCAGTTGGGTATTAAGGTTAATATCATACGTCAGGAGAAGAGGTATGATATATCCGTTATTTCCAAGATACGTGACTTTATTAATCAAAGTGGTTGTGATCTGGTGCATTGTCATGGTGCGAGGGCGAACTATATAGCTATGTTTATAATGCATAGTGTGGCTGTGCCTATGATAACTACGTTGCATAGTGATTATAAACTGGACTTTGCGGGCAACTTTAGGAAGAACCTTATTTATACGCCGATTAATGCTTTTGCGTTGCGTAGGTTTAGACATATATTGACTGTAACCGGTGCGTTTAAGGATATGCTGATCGGGCGTGGGTTTAAGGCGAATAGGCTGCATATAATATACAACGGTATAGATTTTGCGCCGAAGCCGGAGTTTTATGATAAACCCGAGTTCTTCTCACGGCTTAAAGTGCCGTATAATGCTGATGATATATATGTCGGTATAGCGGCTAGGTTATTCGCTGTTAAAGGGGTTAATGTGTTCCTTGAAGCGGCGAAGATAGCGGCGGCTAAACAGCGGAATATAAGCTTTTTGGTAGTCGGTGACGGTGAGTTGATGGCTGAGTATCGCAGGTTTGTTACTGATAACGGGCTTAGCGAGAGGGTGTTCCTCGCGGGTCAGATAACGGCTGAGAAGATGATGAACAGTTTTTATAACGCAGTTGATATTAATATGCTCACATCGTACTCGGAGAGTTTCCCTTATGCACTTTTAGAGGGTGCACGTATGCACAAAGCCACTATAGCAACGGCTGTCGGCGGTATACCGGAGATGATAGAGGACGGGAAAACGGGGCTTTTGGCACCGTCCGGTGACAGTGCGGCATTAGCCGATTGTATATTACGTCTGTGTAATGACTCTGAGCTAAGGCAACAGTTGGCTGAGAACTTCTATTCAAAGGCAAAAGCGGACTTCTCGGTTGAGAAAATGGCGCTTACGCATAAGGAAATTTATACTAAAATCATAAAGGAGAAATAAGAAGAGATGATTGACAAAAAAGGTAAGTTATTCGGTTTGGTGAATATAGTGGACCTTATAGTGGTACTGCTTATTATAGCTGTGGTTGCCGCTATCGGGTATAAGCTGTTTTCAAGTAAGTTAAACGCACAAAACGGTACTACATTAACCGAGGATGACCAATACTGTTATGTAACGGTGGTTGCAAGTCAGGTAGTGCCCGAGATAGCCGAGCAGTTGCACGAGGGTGATAAATTGGTTGCCAATAATGCATTTACAGATGCGGAGATAGTATCAGTTAAGTGCGAGGATGCGGACTATGTAGGTGTTAATTCGGATGGTGAGGCTGTGCAGTCAAAGCACCCTATGTGGAAGGACGTAACTTGTGTGGTTAAGGAAAAGATTAACCCAAATAGTGTTATTTTAAAGGTCGGCGATCAGGAAGTAAGAGTCGGTTATAACTTTATTTTAAAGACACAGGTTGTTGAAACAAACAGCAGAATACGTGATATCGAGTTTAAAGAGGACTAAAAAAAGGACAGGTGTAAAGGTATGCCTTTATTTATCAAAGAAAGCTTAATTTACAAGTTAATATACAAGGTATGCACGGTGTCCGTAAACGCTTATTCAAACAGTAAGTTTAAGAGTATGGTTGCGGATAACTTAGTCCTGATGTGGCGAAACAGTGTCACACATAAGGTGCTGCATAACTATGTCAATAAAGAACCGTACTTTGAAACGTCATTGTTCTATAGGCTCTTCATGTGTATTTTTGCACTGTGTGATAAGCTGTTCGGCATTCTTAATAAGCTTATATTTTGGCTGTTAAGCGGCAGTGTGCTTTGGAAAGAGGTCAATAACTGTAAGAAACTCACGGTACGTGGTTGGCTGTTTTATGCCGGTATACTTGTGATGTCCGTTGCGGTTGGCGGTGTACTCGGTGCAATTATATTCGGGAATAAGGACTCACTTAATTTAGTACTGTGTTGGGCGGTATTCGCTCTTGGTGCAGTGCTTGTGCTTTGCAGTGTTTTCTGGCAGAAGATAACGGAAAGTCTTATCTATAGGCTGATTAAATGGATACTTGAATGATGGTGGTGAATACGGTTGGATAATATTATTAAAAAGGATAAAAAGAAAATAATAGCTCTGGCGGTAGTCGGCATCGTCATAGGTGCACTTGCATCGGCTGTTAATATACTGCTTGCACTTGCGGTATTAGCTCTTATTGCAGGTATAGCCATTGTAATGAGTAATTACGAGGTATCTGTGTATATACTCACAGCCTATGCCATTGTGGACTATGCCCTGAGAACCGCTGTGCCATCACTTGCAAGCATTTGGGACGAGGCGTTCTTATGTGCCCTTGTACTACTCTGTGTTTTCAAATGG
>CAZUXS010000080.1:0-9549 GCA_964624605.1 uncultured Lachnospiraceae bacterium
ACAGCGATGCAATTATGGTTCTCGAACACGGCAGAATTATAGAACGTGGCGAACATGATGAGCTTCTTAAGCAAAAGGGCACTTACTATCAGTTGTATACGGGTGCGTTGGAGCTTGATTAATAAATAAATACAAAACGAGAGTGAACCCGTGGGGAACACTCTCGTTTTTTTGAATTATTGAAATAGATTAAAAATCGGCTTTATTTTTTCATTATACCCACCAAACGGCTTGTTCCCAATCTATCTGCGCCCAAATCTATAAATTTTTGTGCATCTTCGAATGAAGTCACGCCACCTGCCGCCTTTATTTTCACATCTTTGCCTACATATTTTTTCATCAGTGCGATATCCTCAAATGTTGCACCGCCTGTTGAGAAGCCTGTGGAGGTTTTTATGAAGTCTGCACCGGATTCCGTCACAACTTCGCACATTTTTATTTTTTCATCCTCCGTCAAAAGGCAGGTTTCTATTATCACCTTGAGTAGTTTGCCGTTGCAGGCTTTTTTCACTTCGTTTATTTCGGCAAGTACGGCATCATAGTTTTTTGCCTTCACATCGCCTATATTTATAACCATATCTATTTCATCGGCACCGTTTTTTACGGCATCTTCTGTTTCAAATATCTTTGTTGCGGTCGTGTGGTTGCCGTTTGGAAAGCCTATCACTGTGCATATTTTGAGTTTTCCGTTTACGTATTCGCTTGCTTTTTTCACAAAGCAGGGGGGTATACATACGGAGGCTGTTTTATATTCCATACCATCGTCACAGATTTTTTGTATCTGCTCCCAAGTGGCAGTTTGCTTTAATAATGTGTGGTCTACCTTGCTTAAAATTTCAGATGTGTTCATAATATTTCCCTTTCAAATTAAATTTAAAATTGAGTGTCCTATACAGTTTTCGGGCAGCTTTATGCCGAAGTTATCAGCTATTGTTGCACCTATTATTGCAAATGTGTCTTGTTCGGGAATAGCACCGCCGTTTTTCATTGACGGACTCCAAGCCATAAAAGGTACTTTTTCCCTTGTGTGGTCCGTGCCCTTGTATGTTGGGTCATTTCCGTGGTCGGCTGTGAGTATGAGCAAATCATCATCACGTAGTACCGACATAAGTTCACCGAGTTTAACATCAAAGCGCATTATTTCCTCGGCGTAGCCTTTCACGTTTCTGCGGTGCCCCCAGAGTGCATCAAAGTCTACAAGGTTTGTAAAACACAGCCCCTTGAAATCGGTTTTTGCTATATCGATTGTTTGCTCCATACCGTGAACGGAGGATTTTGATTTGTTTGATGCCGTCAATCCCTCGCCTGCGAATATATCATATATTTTGCCTACGGATATCACGTCAAGTCCGAAATCTTTGAGTGCATTGAGAACCGTTGTGCCGGTGGGTTTGAGTGCGTAATCGTGTCTGTTTGAGGTACGCACAAACTCGCCTTTTTTCTTTCCTATATATGGTCTTGCAATCACTCTGCCGACTCGCCACTCATCACGCATAGTCAACTCCCTTGCTATCTCGCAATAGTGATAGAGGTTTTCAAGTCCCATTGTTTCTTCATTGCCGCAAATTTGCAAAACCGAGTCGGCAGAGGTATAGACTATAAGGCTGCCGTTTTTAATTTCTTCTTCGCCGAGTTCGTCAAGTATCTGTGTGCCGCTGGCACTTTTGTTTCCTATTATTTTTCGTCCCGTACGCTTTGAAAGTTCGTCGATAAGTTCTTTCGGAAAACCGTTTTCGGTAAATGTGATGAAAGGCTTTGTGGTGTATATACCCATCATTTCCCAGTGCCCCGTCATTGTATCCTTGCCAAGACTTTTTTCATTGAGTTTTGTAAATTTAGCCATAGGCTTTTCAACGGGTGCAACACCTTTTAAGTTGTGTAAATTGGCAATACCCAGTTTGCGGAGATTGGGTATGTTGAAATCTTTTGTGTTTTCGGCTATGTGTCCGAGTGTGTCAACACCCACATCACCGTATTTTTCACTGTCGGGCATAGCACCCACACCCAGTGAATCCAAAACTATCGTAAAAATTCGGTTATACATAAAAACACCTCCGAATTAAGCTATATCCTCTTTAATCAATTTTCTCAATGCTTCAATTGCAACCTTTATTGCCGTTTCGGTATCGTGTGCAATGGGGTTATCAAGCCCCTGTGCGTTTCTTTCTTGATTGCCAACGGTTAAAAGACAAGTGCCGCACCTTACTTTCAAATGGCTTGCAACTATGAACAGGGCGGCAGACTCCATCTCGGAAGCCTTGCAACCAAGTCTTTTCCAAGCCTCCCATTTGTTTAACAGCTCGTAGCTTACGGGCATTTTCTCGGGTTCATGCTGTCCGTAAAAAGCATCCTTGCACTGCACAACACCCGTGTGATAGGTGCAACCCAGTTTTTTAGCCGCCGCCATTAGTGAAGTTGTGATATCGATATCGGCAACGGCAGGGTATTCTATGGGTGCATATTCCTTGCTTGTGCCCTCCATACGTATCGCACCTGTGGCAATGACTATATCACCGCCTTTTACGTCAATGTCAATACCGCCGCAAGTGCCAACACGAATGAATGTGTTCGCACCGCAACGAACAAGTTCTTCCATGGCAATCGATGCCGATGCACCGCCTATGCCCGTTGATGTTACGCTGACCTTTGTTCCGTCCAAAGTGCCTGTGTATGTGGTAAACTCTCTGCTGTCGGCAACAAGCACAGGGTTTTCAAAATGGCGTGCAATCTTCTCGCAACGCTTTGGGTCACCGGGTAGGATAACATATTTTCCCACATCTCCCGCTCTTATCTGTAAATGATACTGTAGGTTGATATCTCCCGAATAATTTTGCATATAATCACTCCTTTACCATATGCTGAAAAACGGCTGAGTTAACACACAGCCGTATAAAATGTTAAAAATATAGTTTGTTTGTATGTTAAGCAAATGCCGCAGAAATTATTTTGCACCAGTAGCCGTAAATAAGTGACCACATCATCAGTACGGGCGCAATGCTCATAAACACAAATATAATACGCACCTTTATTTCGGTTTTTGTTTCGGCGGCATCAATGCCAAGCACAATCAAAAGCACAATTTGAATAAGTGTTGCAAAAGGTATCAAATAATGTGATAACGTCACCAAAATAATCACAACATTGCTAAGAGAATTCATATCCATTGATAAGTACATAAGTACCCAGTATGAACAGGCAAATACCATTTCAATCACAGATACAATCATAAATATCCATCTGCATACATTTATAAATTTGCTCACGTTCTTGAGCGCATCTTTAAAATTGCGTTTTTTACACTTTGGTTTTTCAATCACGTTCTCATTGGTTTCCATTCAACCGCCTCCTATGTCTTTAGTATATTAAATATTTACAAAAAAGTCAATGCTTTAGTTGAATTTTTTGATAATATTTTTGAATGTATCACAGTTGTTTTCAACCCAAGTGGTAAAATCACAATCGGTATTATCCACAGCTTTGCCTATTTCAACAAGCATTTTGGGTATATCTTTTGAAAATATAATGCCAAGCTGTTCGCCTAAATTTTCATTGGCAAATTTATCATTGCCACCGAAAAATATTGAAAAGGCACTTTGCATTTTACCTTCGTCATCCTTTTTAAGCCTGCCTTGAAAGCCTATCACATTTGTTTGATGTGAGCCGCAGGAGGATGTACAGCCCGAAATATGCACAGACGGAAGTGCAGTGGCTGAAAGTTTTGCTTCTTTTACGGCGCTTATTATATCGGAAAGAAGTGCCTGTGAATTTTGAAGTCCCTGCTGACATATTGCATTGCCTATGCAGGCTGTCGAAAACTCTATAGGTGTTATGCCACCGTCACTTGTTATTTCAAGTATTTTTTCAGCCTCGGGTGCGGTACAGTTTATGATATAAAATCCACCGCTCGGGATTATTCGAAGAGGTGTATTAAACTCCGTCATAGCCGCCGAAAGTGCAAAAAGTGTATCAACGGGTATGTTTGAACCCATGGGGTGATAGTGCACGGTGTAAAGCCCGTCCGTTTTTTGCTCCGTTACCCTCGGTGAATTTATATTACCTTGTATACCCTGTTTTTCGGGTGCTTTTTCCACCTTTACTTTAGGTAAATTTTCTTTTTTGGCAATTTCAAGATTTTTATTAAATTGGTTGATATATTCTTCATCGCCCAAGGCTTCACGCATAAATCTTGTTCTTGCCTTCATTCTTATTTCGTAATTTCCGTGTTCAATAAATGTGAGTATCATTGCACGTATATAATAAAGAATTTCAGTAGGTTCAACTTTGGTTGCCGTTAAAAGCCCGAGTTTTGGTCCGTTGCCCAAACCACCTGCCGTGTACACATCAAAAAATCCGTCCTCACGGGCAACAAAGCCAAGGTCACGGAATGTTGCGTGCACCTCGTTTTTAGGTGATGAAGAAAAACATACCTTAAGCTTTCTCGGCATTTTGATATCATCCGTAATTGAAATGAGGTAATCCGCCGCAGCTTTTGCATAAGGCATAACATCGAAACAATCGTCTTTGCCGACACCGGTAAGAGGTGAACACATTACGTTTCGTGGGTTATCACCGCCACCGCCTTTTGTGATTATGCCGACCTTTTGAGCATTGTCCATAATATCAATTACGCTTTCGGGGGAGAGGTTGTGAAGCTGTATTGTTTGGCAGGTTGTGCTGTGTATGAGGTCAATATTGTGCTTTTTCACCGTTTCGGCTATAAAAGCCATTTGCTTAGGGCTTACTTCTCCACCCGTTGTTCTGAGTCTGAGCATGTGGTTTTTGCCGCCTTTTTGAGCATAGGTGCCGTAACTGCCCGAAAAGCTTTTGTAGCTTTTTGCATCAACTTCACACGCTGAAAATTTTTTTATCATTTCTTCTATTGGTTTTGTTTCAAACATTATATCACTCCGTATTAAGTATTTCTTCACAGAATTGCAATTATAACACAAAGTTGAAAAATTGTAAATTACAATGTTTTATGTAAATTAGAATATTTTTTGTAAATGCTTGTTATTTTATTTATATTGTGGTATAATGATACAAGACCTTATAGGAGGAAGTTTAATGAAAAAAATGATTTTTGCCGTTATTGTGGCGGCTGTTGTATTTACGGGTTGTGACGGCAAGAAGGTTAAGGATTTTTTGCTTACGGATGTGACGAGTGAGAGCAGTGACGCACAGTCACAGGATATAACTTTTACACAGAATGATTTTGCACTTTATACGGCGGCAGACGAGAGCGGCAACGGTGATTTGCTTGTGGGGCTTGATATGCGTGAATCGGATGTTGATGCTGATACCGAGCCTTTAAACAGATATATATCCGATATGGAAATAGAATATAAGGAAGATTTTGAAACCATGGATAGAACCGTTGATGCAAACGGAAATCAGCACGGTGTGGAAAGAGTCAGCTATATATCATATAAGGGTTCAAGAACTCCGGTTATGACAGCAAAAGGCATAAAGACAACCGGTCTTATACTTTCCGACGGAGAGGGTTGCAGCACAGCGGATGAAGTCATTTCTCTTTACGGCATAGATACCGAAAAAGAGGAGTATATGGATAATGTTTCCGAGGATGGCAGTGAATATTGCATACAGCTTTACTTTAAGGCTCATTTTGATGAAGAGGAAAAGCAAAATGCCATAAAGGAACAGGAAGCAAAGCAACAGGAAGAAAAAGAAGATTATGACGAAGATGAGGCTGTTGACAATACGATTGTGACCTATGACAGAGTTATAACCGAAAAGGGTGGAAATCTTGACGATATGAGTATTGAAAATGCCGATTATATGATAAGATTTTTGATCAGTAATGAAAGGGTTGTCAGTGTTCAGCTATATGCATACTGATAATGGTTGAAATATGGATATAAGGGAATATTTAAAAACTAAAAAATTGGTTTGTGACGGAGCTTTCGGCACTTATTTTTCAATATCCGATGAGGAGCTTATGCCGGAAAAGGCAAATGTGCTTAACCCCGAAGTTGTAAGCAAAATACATAGTGAGTACATACAATCGGGTGCAAGACTTATACGTACAAACACATTTGCATCAAATAAGCAGGCACTTGAATGTAACGATGATGAGCTTAGAGAAAATATTGCGGGTGCTTTTAAGGTTGCAAGGCTTGCGGTAAATCAAAGTGTGGGCGAGGGTAATTGCTTCATTGCCGGTGATATAGGTCCTATGCAAAACGAAAGTGAAAGCGATTATATTCTTATTGCGGATATTATGCTTGAAAACAATGCGGATATAATATTGTTTGAAACTTTTGCCGATATTGAGGTGCTTGTGCCCGCAATAAAGCACATAGCCGAAAAAAAGCCCGATACTTTCATAATAGTGCAATTTTGTCTTAATCAGCACGGTTTTACTCAAAGGGGAATAAGTGCAAAAAGCTTGGTGCAAAGATGCAACGAGATAGATGAAATTTCGGCTTTCGGTTTTAACTGCGGTATTGGTCCGGAGCATTTGAAAAATATAATAAGGTCATTGAACCTTAACACTGATAAGTATATAACTGCTTTGCCGAATTCCAGTTATCCGACTGTTATAAAAAACAGAATGGTCTATGCCGAAAATGCCGATTATTTCTGCGATGTTATGCAGTCCGTGACGGAATATGTCGATATAATAGGCGGCTGCTGCGGTACAACGCCGAGCTATATCAAAAAGCTTTGTGAAAGCTTGTCACTTGAAGCAGGCAGGAAGAGTACGGATGCGGTTGCACTTAACGTACAAGCCTCGGGAGAGGGCGATAGCGGTATATTTTTCAGCAGTAAAAAAGACGGTGAAAAAATTATCGCAGTGGAGCTTGACCCACCCAGAAACGGTGATTGCACGGCTTTGATGGAAACGGCGAATTTTCTTAAGCAACACAATGTGGATGTAATAACCTTTGCGGATTCTCCGAGTGGAAGAACAAGGGCGGATTCGGTGCTTATGAGCACAAAGGTAAGGCAGGAAGTGGGCATTGAGGTTATGCCGCATATATGTTGCCGTGATAAAAATGCTATCGGTATGAGTTCACTTATGCTGGGAGCATATATAAACGGAATTAGGAATATGCTTGTTATAACGGGTGACCCCGTTCCAAGCACAAGCCGAGGAGATATAAAGGGAGTTTTCAACTTTGATTCCGTGAAGCTTATGGAATACATATCAAAGATAAATGAAGAGAACTTCCCAAATGATAAGATATGCTATGGCGGTGCAATAAATTACGCACGCAAGAATATTGAAGTTGAAGTGAACAGGGCAATCAAAAAAGAGGCGGCAGGTGCAAAATTTTTCCTGACACAGCCTGTTTACAGCGATGAAGATATTGAAAAACTCAGATATATAAAGTCAAAACTCAAGGCTAAAGTGCTTGTCGGTATAATGCCGCTTGTCAGCTACAACAATGCCATATTCATTAAAAATGAAATTGCAGGCATAAGCGTACCGAATGATGTGATTAAGCAATATTCCAAGGATATGTCAAAGGAAGAGGGCAGAGCAAAGGGAATTGAGATTTCAGCCGAAATAATGAAAAAAACAAAAGATTTTGACGGATATTATTTTACAATTCCATTTAACAGGTTGAGTACAGCTAAGGAACTTTTGAGACTTGTCGATGAGATACAGTGAGGAGAAGGTATGGAAAAATTAAAGGTTGCGGATGTAAATATTGATATAAATTACAGATATGAAACAATGATTAAGCAGTGCGAGGCATATAAGGCTGATTTTGATAAGACGAATATAAAAATCGACATATCGGATGAGGAGCTTTTGAATTATCAAAAGGATGCACCGCATCTTACTCTAAATGATTTGGAATATATATATACGGGTGCGGCTTTTTATGAAGCATTTTTGTATTTTAACGGTTTCTTGTTACATAGCTCGGGTATATGTAAGGATGGTTACGCTTATCTTTTTTCAGCCGACCCGGGCACGGGAAAGTCAACACATACGTCACTTTGGAGAAAGTATTTCGGAGATGACGATGTGAAAATAATAAATGACGACAAGCCTGCAATAAGGCTTGAGGATGACGAAATTTATGTTTACGGCACACCGTGGAGCGGAAAAACCGACCAAAACATAAATATGCGTAACAAACTCGGTGCTATAGTTTTTCTGGAACGCAGTGAAGATAACTGGGTAAAAGAGATTACACCGAAGGAGGCAATTCCGCTTATTATGATGCAGACTATACGTCCAAGAAATCCCGAAAGAATGGGTAAGCTTTTGGATTTGCTCGATAAGGTGTTAAGTAATACAAAACTTTACAGGCTGGGTTGCAATATTAGTGAAGAAGCTGTGCGTGTGAGCTATGAGGCAATACGTGCAGATAAGTGATATATATGGGAGGAAATTATTATGAAAATTAAAGAAGGCTATTTATTGAGAACTGTTGCAGGCAGCAACATTGTTGTGCCGGTAGGTGAGGGTAGTATGGATTTCAGTGGTGTTATCACACTTAACGAAGTGGGTGCTTTCCTTTGGAAAGGTCTTGAAAGCGACAACACACAGGACGGTCTTTTGACTGCTTTGCTCGGAGAATACGAGGTTGATGAGGCTGTTGCAAAGGCTGATATAGCCGATTTTGTGGATAAGCTGAAAGGAGCAGGTTTGCTTGAACAGTAAGCAGGTAAGTCTTTCCCAAATGTATGAAGTTATGAGGGAAATGCTTGAAAGCGGCGGAAGTGTAAACTTTAATCCGAGGGGAACAAGTATGTTACCGACTCTTATGAGTGACGGTGACAGGGTTGTTATTGTCAAGCCCAAGGAAATGCTCAAAAAATACGACCTACCTTTGTATATAAGGGATGATGGCAGTTTTGTGCTTCACAGGATAGTGAGAAGGCCCGAAAACGGTACATACACTATGTGTGGTGACAATCAATGGGTGCTTGAAAAGGGTGTAAGGCATGACCAAATTGTCGGCGTGGTCACATCATTGCAAAGAAAGGGAAAAATCATAAGTGCGGAAAGTACCTTATATAAAATTTATGTGAGGCTGTGGGTTGCAATTATGCCCGTAAGACATCTTTGTATAGGCGGTTTAAGGCGAGTGAAACGCATTATCGTAAAATAAAAATTCAGCCAATATTGCTCAAGCCGAAAGGCAGGCAATATTGGCTTATTATTTTAAAGATTTGTTTTGATAAGGTTGATTATTTCATCATATTCCGCATCTGTGAGATACTTAGGTGGGTTTACATTCATTTCGAATGTGCCGCCGTATGTGTGACCGCCAACCTGCTTTGGTGCAATATGTACGTGAAGATGTGGAAGTGTGTCGCTGAACATACCGTAATTTACTTTTGCAGGGTTAACTGCCTTAGTGATTGCGGCACCGACTTTCTTTACATCAGCCATAAATTCTGCAAGCTCGGCATCTGTGAGGTCAATAAGCTCCTTGCCGTGGTCCTTGTATGCAACAACGCATCTGCCGTAGTAGGTCTGCTCTCTGAAAAGGAATACCTTGCTTACCTTTAAATCTGCAATGTAAATCATAAGGGAATCAAGCTTTTCCTTATTTTTGCAATATA
>CAZUXS010000081.1:0-9530 GCA_964624605.1 uncultured Lachnospiraceae bacterium
AACCAAAAACCTCGGGGCGTTCCGAATTCGCCCCGAACCCCTAACGGGCAGGGGCAATAAGCACGGTAACTTATTGTAGCACGGTGGCGGGTTGCCCCTGCACCCACCCGTTTTAATTAGAACTTTTGCTACCCAAAAGCAAGCCTTACGGCTTGGCGGATTAATCTTTCCGCTTTAAACTTGGCGAATTTATCTTTTCGCTTCATTGGGGTGATTGGAGCAAATTATTTAACCACCATTGTAAGAAATACAATAATTTTTATGTTTTTTGCGGAATAGCCGCCCTTGTTGATTTTAGCCGTGGCAAAAAGAACAGCCCCTAGTAAAATTTAATTGTAAATTTTGCTAGGGGCTGTAATAGTTCCACGTAGGGAAAATTTATGGAGCGGCTTTGCCGCATTTAATTAATAACTCCAAAAGTTTATTAGCAAGTTGGGTTACTGTATTAAGTTTCAACTGTTGTTACTCGTTGTATTACTTGTCGCATCCACATTACTCGGTAACTTTGAGTGCTTACCTCTGTAAATTATATCATCGGAATTAACCAAGTCATCCTCTGTTGTCACTTCGGTTGTGTCTTCGGATGTTTCTTCATCGGTGTCGACTGTTGCCTCGTCAGTTGTTGTCTCGGTTGTTTCTTCCGTTGATTCTTCAATCACTTCGGTTGTCTGCTCGGTTTCTTCTTCAGCCGAAACTTCCTTTGTTGAAGATTTCTCGTCGTCGGTTACGTTTGCATCTTCCTCTGTCTGCGGTATTGCATCGGATGAGAAGAAACTTGTTGTGAGCGTGATACCAAGGCTTCTGCAAAGCACGCCGAGTGGTACGTACATTCTGTCGTTCACTATTTCGGCTGTCTGCTCCTCGTCGAGTTCATATTCCTCGCCGTCTATACTCATAACGTTTGCACCGCTTGTAAACTTCACAAGCTTACCCTTATATATTATGGAAACTGTTTTTGTATCGCCATCCCAAATAAGGTTGCTGTATTCATCGTCTTTTTTGAGTATCTTGCTTATACCTCTCACGGATATGAGCTGATTGTCACTTACATCAACTATGTTTTCCTTTTCAACAGCAGCTGCGGAATTTTCGGCGTTGCTGCCGCTTGATGTTGAAGTGAGCACGGTTGTTGTTTCGGTTGTTTCTTCCGTTGTGCTTTCCGTAACCTCGTCAACATTTACGGAATCACTGTACTGCGTATCGGGGTTGTAGGTTGATGTGCCGTACTTCTCCGCGAGATATGTCTTTTTGTCGTAAACATAGCTGCCGCTAAGTGTGCAGGATGATATTGATGAACTGTTGTTGTTTATGGTTATTTCAATAGTGCCGCCGGTTTCGCCTATCAGTGGCATAGGTATGTTGTACATAGCTTTTTGCACGGTTCTGTTCACTCTGTAAAGGCTGGCATCGGTAAACTCCTCGGGCACGTTAATGAGCTTTATTTCCATCTCGTGAGAACCACGTCTGTAAATTCTGTATGGCAACTCGTTTGTGCTAATTGTCGGCATTACGCTCCAAAACGGCTGTGATGTCCAGTTGTATTTACTGTACTGGTAAAAATCATCAATCCGCTCCTGATCCATAACCTTTGCGTTTTTAACGGTGATTATGATTGATGAACCGGTTTCCACTTCATCATAAGGTATTATTTTGAGATACTGTCCGCTTAAAGCAGCATCTTTCCTTATGGTCGTAATTTTGTTAAGTCTGTTGTATGAGCCTGCAAATACGTTACCCGTGAAAAGCATTGTAAAGGCAAGCACTAAAGCAAGTTTTCTCCTCATATTCATAACCTCCTTAAAATGTATCGAATTATATCTGCTAAATATCTGTTATCATTTTAACGCTTTGATGAGAAAAATTCAATATATTTTGATGTTTTTAATAAATATTCACAAATGTGAGATTTAATATTGACATATATGTTTTTCTAACCCCCTAGGAAAAGATTGTTCTTTTTTCATAAAAAAGAACAATCTTTTTACTAAAAATAATTACAACTTTCGGTTTATAGGTGAGTTTTGACCCCCTATAAAAAGGACTATTTATCAGTTGTTTGTTGTGACATAGTCTTTTTTAAAAAGCGAGTGGGGTGTGGGGCAACGCCACACGGTCTTAGTATGCTTTTTCGCCGAGTTTCATGCTTGGGTGTGCGTTTACGTCCATGCCTGCCGTCACACCGTTTATAAACTCGTAATACCCCGCCGCACCTATCATAGCCGCATTATCCGTGCATAAAACAGGCTTCGGCACACAAAGCTCAATACCGTTCTTGTTACACGCCTCCTGCATCTGCGCACGTAAATGCTTGTTAGCCGATACACCGCCCGCAAGTGCAAGCTTGGTAAGCTTAAACTCCTTGCACGCACGCATAGCCTTTTCCACAAGCACATCCGTAACCGCTTTCTGGAATGAAGCTGCAACATCCGCATTGTTAATAGGCGTGCCTGTCATCTTAGCCTTGTTTATATAGTTGAGCACAGCTGATTTAAGTCCGCTGAAACTGAAATCGTAGGTATCCGCTTCAAGCACTACCCTCGGGAATGATATGGCATCGGGATTGCCCTCGTTTGAAAGCTTGTCTATCTGTGGGCCGCCGGGGTAGGTAAGCCCGAGCACCCTTGCCACCTTGTCAAAGGCTTCGCCTGCCGCATCATCCCTTGTTCTGCCGAGTATATCAAAACTGTTGTAATCCTTTATATGCACAAGGTGCGTATGTCCACCGCTCACCACCTCGCATATAAAAGGCGGTTTCCAGTTTATGTTTTCAATGTAGTTAGCCGCTATGTGCCCCTCTATGTGGTGCACGGGCACAAGTGGTTTGTTAAGTGCAAATGCAAGTGCTTTTGCCTCGGAAAGACCTACCAACAGCGCACCCACAAGCCCGGGTCCGTAGGTAACGGCTATGGCATCCACGTCGTGCTTATCGGTGTTTGCTTCTTCAAGGGCGGCATCTATAACACCGTCTATTGCTTTTATATGTTCTCTGGAGGCTATCTCCGGCACAACACCGCCGTAAAGCTTGTGTGTTGCAATCTGTGATGAAATTACATTTGAGAGTACCTCTCTGCCGTTTTTTACAACAGCGGCGGAAGTTTCGTCACAGGAGCTTTCTATAGCCAAGATGGTAATATCCTTATCCATGTTCTTATTCCTCCTCAAAGTTAAAGGTTTTCTGCTTTCTGTCTTTGCCTATATATGTGTTTTTGAATATACTTCTCGCATTGTTTATAAACTCGTTCGGGAACGGCATTGACGGACTGAAATGTGTCAGCCACATTTCCTTTACATTTCCGTTTTTAGCTATTTTCGCCGCTTCGGAAAATATCATGTGCTTGTAGCCTTTTGCCTTTTCAAGCTTGTCCTCCTCGCCGTACATACCCTCACATATAAATAAATCGGAGTTACGCACAAAATCGGGCAGGGCGGGTACGGGGCGTGTGTCCGTGCAATATGAAACCTTAAGTCCCGTTCTTTCATCCCCGAGCACCATATCACTTGTGTAGGTCTTGCCCTCGTATTGTGCTGTGCCCTGCTTTTGGAGTACGGACCAAAGCTGTACGGGAAGTCCGAGCGCCTTTGCCTTTTCCACGTTAAACTTACCTATACGCTTCACATCAAAGCTGTAGGCGGCACAGGTGATTTTGTGGCTTACGGGCAGAGTTTTTATATTAAACTCGCTAAGCTTAAATTCATTTATGCGATTGTTTTCAAATTCATGTATTTTCACTTCAAATGGCAGTTCGGGGCAAATGGTGCTAAGTCCCTTGTAAACCTCGTTAAGCCCTTTAGGTCCTACCAGTGTGATTGGTTCTGTTCTGTCCGAATTGCCCAGTGTGAGGAGCAAGCCGGGTAAGCCCGAAATATGGTCGGCGTGGTAATGCGTAAAGCAAATTACATCTATATTTTTAAAGCCCCAACCGAGTTGGCGCATAGTCACCTGCATACCCTCACCGCAATCAAGCAGCAACATTCTGCCGTTGAGCCTTAAGAGCATACCGGTTAAAAATCTGTCGGCAAGCGGCATCATACCGCCTGTGCCCAGTAGTGCAACATCTAACATAGGTATTTATTACCTCCCTATCAAAATGGGGATACCCATAGGCATCCCCTCAAACAAAACTTATTTTTATTATTTTTCCTCTGTATCGGTTGCCTTTGGAACAGCAAAAAGCTCACTCTTTGCAACAGGGATTCTGACACCTCTGTTTGTACCAAACTCAACAACTGCCTTTGTTTCTTCAAGCTCCACAATCTTGCCGTAGAAACCGCTTGATGTTCTTATATCGTCACCAACTTGAAGACCTGCCTGCTGCTCCTTGATTTCCTTTTCTCTCTTCTTCTGTGGTCTGATTGCAAGGAAATAGAATGCGGCAACAAGGAATACGATATAAAGGAAAAATCCCATACCGCCAAGTCTTCCGCCTAAGCCTGAACTGCTTGAAGTCTGTGTTGACTGTGCATCAGCCTGCACGCTTGTTACAGCCTGTGTGTCGTTTGCTTCACTCTGTGCCGTACCGTCGTTGCCGCCGATTACAACAGAGAGATTGTCGTTATCCAATAAAAAGATTGAATTTGTCATCATATACATCTCCTAAAAATATTTGTAAATTGTTACCGTAAAAGTGTTACTAAAGTAGTATATAGAATTTTTGCCGGTTAGTCAAGTGTTTTTTGTTATTCTATGCCCTCACTTGCATCCGAACCGGATGAGGAATCACCGCCGGATGAGGATGGGGTATCAAACACACTGCTTGTTCCGTCTGCACCTGTGCTTCCCGTGCTGCTGTAGTCGCTGCCACCGGTGCTTGAATCATCACTTGAGTAGTTGTTGCTGTCGTCGCTTTGACTGCTCCTGCCGTTATATGAATAGGAACTGTTTGAAGAACGTCTGCTGCTTGAGCCGCTTGTTGTGTTTGAACTCTGTGAATATGAATATTCACTCGCTCCGTAATATCCGCTGTGGCCTGAACACCATTCACTCGGCACGGAAGAGGTTTCAAAGTATTCTTCAACAACAGGGCAGTAGTTATTTGCCTTTTTACCCGAAATTTTACATACGCTTACTTTTTCCACACCATCCGGAGGAGTGAAGTCCTTGACCTCCAAATTTTCATGAACCTTTTCCATAACATACTTCCACACCAAAAGATGTGATGACTGGTTCAAGTTTTGCATATTCTGCACGGTGGAATTGTAGTTGTCATATCCCAGCCAAATTGTGCAGGTGTAATAAGGTGTATATGCCGCAAACATAAGGTCACGAGAATCGGTTGTTGTACCCGTTTTACCTGCAACGGGCATACCGCTTGAAAGGCGGGCAGCCTTACCTGTACCCTTGTCATCGCTTACAACGCTTGTCATAAGCTGAGTGAGGGTATATGCCGTAGATGCCTTTATAACCTGTCTTACATCCTTATCATTTTTAATGAGTACATTGCCCTGATGGTCAATAACCTCGCTGTAAAGCATAGGTCTCAAATATTCACCGCCGTTTGCTATAGTGCTGTATGCACCTGCAAGTTCAAGCTGCTTTACACCGTTTGTGATACCACCGAGTGCCGTTGCGGCGTGGTTATCATCCTCAAGTGTTGTGAAGCCGAAATTGAGCAGGTAGTCATAACAGGTATCGATACCTGTATCAACCATAGTCTTAACAGCTATGATGTTCATGGAATCTCGTATTGCGGTTCTCAGTGTTACGTTACCTCTGTAGCCGGAATACCAGTTTTTTGGTGAATAGCCGTCTTCTGTTTTATAAGGCTCATCGGTGAGAGTTGTTGCCGCTGTTATTTTGCCTGTATCAAGTGCGGGTGCGTAAGCGGCAAGTATTTTAAATACGGAACCCGGCTGTCTTGTTGCATCTGTGGCTCTGTTGAATGCTCTGTTTACAAGTTTTTCACCTCTGCCGCCGGTAAGTGCCTTCACTTCGCCTGTTCTGTAATCTTCAATTACCATTGCGGATTGCGGCTGCACCGTGTATACTGATTTATCGGCAAGTATGGTTTGATTTTCGGTAAGTCCGCTTTCAACGCTTGCTTTTTGCTCGGCAACCCAACTTTCGGCATTTGCCTTTGATTTTGCTATTGTCCTGAAATCCTTGTTTTCCACATCGCCCGTTGTTTTATCCTGTATTGAAACGGTGTAGGTTGCTTCAATGCTGTAGGTTACATTCGGGAAGAGTGCATCGTTGAGGTATGTGTCATCAACGATTTTTTGTATATCGGGATCCATTGTGGATTTTATTGTGACACCGCCGTTGTAAACAACGTTGCTTGCCTGCTGTGATGTCATATTGTATTTATCCTGAAGATCCTCTATGATTTGCTCGATAAGTGCATCTTCAAAATAGCTGTGCACGTTTGTGGTATCGTCCTCTTTGAGTGAGTTTGTGTTTGCTGAAACCTCTGTATAGATATCCTCGTCTATTGCACTTGCATATTCATCTTGACTTATATAGCCTTGATTGAGCATATATTGCAAAATTATTTCCTGACGGTTTTTGTTATTCTGCGGCTGTGTACGTGGGGAATACAAGCTTGGATTGTTTGTTATGCCAGCTATTGAGGCACATTCCGCAAGATCAAGGTCTTTTATATCCTTATTGAAGTAGCTCTGTGCGGCAACCTTTACACCGTTGTAGCCGTGACCCAAACCTATTGTGTTGAGGTAAAGCTCCAGTATATAATCCTTTGCCGCCTTTTTTGAACCCAGTTTTTCACGAAGTTCCTTTTCGTATTTTACCGCAAGATATTGCTCCTTGAGCTTTGTTCTTACCGTGTTTCTGGCTACATTTGTGACGTTGTTCTTTATAAGCTGCTGTGTTATTGTTGAACCACCCTGCAACTGTGTGTGCGTGAGTGTTGAATATACGGCACGGGCAAAACCCCTTATATCAACGCCGTCGTGATCGTAAAAACGCTCATCCTCTATGGCTATGATGGCGTGCTGCAAATCCTCGGGTATAGTATCCAGAGTTGCATATTCTCTGTTTTCTTCACCATGGAGTTTTGAAATTTCTCCGCCCTTGCTGTCCAGTATCACGGAGGTATAGGTACGTGGCTCAATGCCGACAAGTCCCATATCGGGTATACTCCTTATTATGGCAACATAACCGCCCATCAATGTGCCGCAGAGGGCAAAACCGCCGATTATAAGTATCACCAGTATAACGGAAAGAAAAATTGAAAACGGTTTTGAACGTTCTTTCTTCTTTTTGGTACGTCTTTTATTTCGGGGTGGACTTTGATATCCACCGCTTGGTTGTGCTGAATAATTCATTATATTACCTCTCTTGTCATATAATTAAAAAACTGAACTTATAAAAACACATTCAATTTATTGTAACATAAATATTAAGATATATAAAGTAAAAATTTATGATTTTTGTAAAAAATAAGAAAAAAAATTCCAAAATTAAATTATATATGTGGCTTATCATAGTGATTTTTGTGTTTGCTTGTGTGCAATATAACAGAATTGTGTTGCCCGCTGCCGTTGATGTAAGTCAAAAATATACCACAACGGAGGTGAACAAGAGAATATGTGATGCCATTGATGACGTTATAGAGGGCAGAAACATAAAAAGCGGAGATTTCATAAGCAGCAGGACGGGCAGTGACGGCAAAATATCGGCAATAGATATCGATTCTGTATTAATCAATTCTATATGTGCGGAGGCGGCTTATAAAATTTCCGCAAGTTTAAATGAGATGGAGGATAAGAACATACAGCTGCCGCTTGGCACATTCACGGGTGTGAACCTCATAACAAACCTAGGACCTATGTGCCACATAAGGATAACATCAATGGGTGATGCCCTTGTGGACTATGAAACAAAGTTTGAAGCGGTGGGCATAAACCAAATAAATTATCAAGTTTGGCTTGTTGTTCAAACCGATGAGGAAATCGTAAATCCGCTGTTTTCAAAGCAACTCAAAATCACAAGGAGACTTATGCTTGTGAATTCGGTATTTAACGGAGATGTGCCAAATACCTATTTAAACGGTAGAAATATGGTATATGGTGGGTGATTGTGAAAATTGCACAAAATGCAACTTAACAAATCAACACTATTAACAAAATTGATGAACAAAGTGTAAAAAATGGTGAAATATAGTGACATTTTAGTGAAAGTTGTGCTATAATCTAAGGCATAGAAATTATTGTATTTCTATAAAAATATATTATAATAGGGGGCAACAAAATGAAGTTTTTCAAAAAAATGTTGTCAGCCACAATTGCGACATCAATGATTTTTTCAAGCTTTGTGGTCTATGACACAACTATTGTTTCGGCTGCACCTTCAATAAGTGCAGGCTGGAATGAAACGCTGTATGCGGAATGGAAAGATTCAAATCCCGACAGTGATGCCGTAAAGGTTGGTTACAAGCTCAGCACGGATAGTGAATATACCTATCTCAGCGGCAATGACCACGAATTTCTTATCAGACCCGCATCCACAAGCGGATACGGCAGAGTCGATATCCCGGGTATAAAGGCAGGCAGATACGACATAGAAATTACAGCATCTGACGGTACGGTGCACACAAGAAAGGGTATTAAGGTTTATGCCTATGACCGTTCCGGTTATGCACACTTCAACAACACAAGCGGCGTAGGTGCATACAATGATGACGGTACACCAAAGGATAATGCAATCATTATCTATGTAACGGAAGAAAACAAGGATACTGTTGAAATTCCGGGCTATGAGGGACACGATCCCGTTGCCTATATGTCATCAACCTCCGGCGCAACATGGACAAGGGGTACTGCAGGTGTAGGTAACATACTCAACAACAACCACAAGTTTATTCGTGAAGTAACGGGTACTGATAACCACCCGCTTATTTTCAGATTTATAGGTGAGGTAACACCTCCGGAAAATCTTACACCTTACGACACAAAGACAAATGAACTCGGTGGTTCAAAGGGTGATAACGGTAATCTTGCAATCACAAAATATGCAAAGAATATAACAATCGAAGGTATCGGTGACAATGCCACAATTAACGGTTGGGGCTTCACTTTCTCACAGACTTCAACTTGTCCGAGTGACACCGGTGAAAACTTTGAAGTAAGAAACCTTACTTTCAAAAACTATACGGAGGATGCTCTCGGTTTTCAGGGTGATGACGGTATCACTTGCCCTATAAAGAGAGTTTGGGTACATAACAATGTATTCTATCCTGGCTACTGTGCAAACCCTGCTGAAAGCGATAAGGCAGATGGTGACGGTTCATGTGACTTCAAGAGAGGTCAATACTACACAATGAGTTACAATCACTATATAAAGTGCCACAAAACGAACCTCTTGGGTGCCAGTGCAAGTAACTTCCAGTATAATATGAGTTTGCATCACAACTGGTACGAGCAGGTTGCCGCAAGACAGCCACTCGGTGCAAGCGGTAATGCACATATTTACAATACATATTTTGACAACTCAACGGGTACAACAATCGACCTTAGAGGCACAACATCTTACTTCCTTGAAAATAACTACCTTGAAAATTGTAAGGAAAGCTATA
>CAZUXS010000082.1:0-9472 GCA_964624605.1 uncultured Lachnospiraceae bacterium
ATCTTATTCCCGATGTTTTGATTGATGAGGATTTGACACAGCCGATAACAAGAGCCGAATTTGCATCTGTTGCACTTAAGCTTTATGAGGCTTTGGAGGATTCTGAAACAGACTGCAATGTGTCCACGCCTTTCACGGATGTGAGCAATGTATCCAATTACAATGATATCAAAAATGCTTATGCCGTCGGAATAACTGTCGGAACATCACCCGATAAGTTTGAACCGAATACGCAGATAAACAGAGAACAGCTTGTGACTATGCTTTGCAGAGCTATTAAGAAACATAAATTTGAAAATTGGTCAATTGTCAATGACAGCGATTATATACTTCTTGCAGGTAATATATCAAAGAAATTTGAGGATGATGAGGATATCTCCGATTTTGCAAGGGATTCCGTTTACTTTATGTCCGAAATGGGTATTGTAAAGGGTGTTGACAGTTCACATTTTGCACCTAAGAATGTAACAGATAAGCAAACAGCGGAGGGTTATGCTTCCGCCACAAGGGAACAGGCAATTGCAATTTCACTGCGAATATTTAAAAAAGCCGATTTGTTTGAGTAATCTATTGACTATTTAAACAAAAGGGTGTATCATATATATAGTTCTGTGTATGTAAATTGCACTATATAAATACAAACTTGGAGGAAGAATAAATGAGCTTTAAAAATGTACGAGTAATGCCTACTCCCGAGGAGATTATAGCACAGACTCCAATGACAGCGGAAATGGCTGAAACAAAAAAGAAGAATGATGAAATAATTAAGAATATTTTTGAGGGTAAGGACGACAGATTTATTGTAATTGTCGGCCCTTGTTCAGCCGATGAGGAAGAGGCTGTTTGTGATTATATGCGCCGCCTTGCAGAGGTGAATGAGGTTGTTAAGGATAAGCTTTTCCTTATTCCTCGTGTTTATACGGGTAAGCCGAGAACTACAGGTCAGGGCTACAAGGGTATGATGCACCAGCCCGATCCCGAGGGTGTGCCTAACATGGTTGAGGGTATTCTTGCAATAAGAAGAATGTATCACAGAGTAATTGCGGAAACAGGTTTCCCTATTGCGGATGAGATGCTTTATCCATCAAACCTGCCTTTTGTTACCGACTCTCTTTCTTATATTGCTGTCGGTGCAAGAAGTGTTGAAAATCAGCAGCACAGACTTACAGCATCCGGTATTGATGTGCCCGTTGGTATGAAAAATCCTACAAGCGGCGACCTTACCGTTATGTTCAACTCAATTCTTGCCGCACAGTCAAGCCACGATTTCCTCTATAACGGACACGAGGTGCAGACAAGCGGCAACCCACTTGCACACGCAATAATGAGAGGTTCAGTAAACAAGCACGGCAACAACATTCAGAATTATCACTATGAGGATTTGATGAGAGCTGCGGCTTTATATGCAAAGGGCAGTTATGAAAATCCTGCAATCATTGTTGATGCAAACCACTCAAATTCAGGCAAGAAGTTTGCAGAACAGCCTAGAATAATAAAGGATGTTTTGAGTTCAAGAAGATATAACGAAGATATCAAGAGAATTGTGAAGGGCGTTATGGTTGAAAGCTACATCGAAGAGGGCAACCAGAGTACAACGGGCGAGCATATATATGGTAAGTCCATAACAGATCCTTGCCTCGGCTTCAACGATACAAGAAGTTTGTTGCTTAAGATGGCAGAAAGATTATAAAAATTAAAACGGACACTGTTCCGAATCGGTTTTTATATTGATAAACACAAATAAAACGGATATGCATGGGAATTTTGTGCATATCCGTTTTTTTATTCATAGGCTGAACCTACTTAAATTTTGTCTTCTGTTTTCAAATGCATTACAAGCTTTGTGTAATACTTATCAACATAAAGAGCATAAATCAATCCGCCGATGATATAGCATACAGCCGTCACCGCCATGCCCGTATTAATTCCGAGACTGTCCTGAAAAATACCCATTACAAGGGAACCGATACCGATTCCGATGTCGTAGGACAGCAGATATGTTGCATTTGCCGCACCTCTTTTGGGTGCCGGAGCTGTTCCCGTAACGAATGACTGGAACAGCGGTTGTAAAATTCCGTAGCCAAGACCGAACAGAAAACCTGCAAACAGAAAATGAAATGCCGTTTCCATAAAGTAATAGCTTGCCATTGTAATTATCAGAACAATAAGGCTGATTGCCACGAAAATTGCGTGTCTGCCTGCATCAATGAACTTTTGTGTTGAAAATTTTGAAAGCAGAATTCCCGATACAAGGCAGATATAGAAGTAAGGTGTTACTGCCGAAAAGCCTTTAACCTGTGCCAAAATTGATGAGTAGGCAATTACCGCACCGAACGGTATCATAATAAAAATCATGTTGAGCATAAAGGGTACGGCAGGTTTGTGGAAAGCGTCGGAAAGTCCGAAATTTTTTCTGTTTGCTTTCGGATATCGGATTTTACAACATGACACACACAACAGTGCAACCAAGGTCAGCACAAAAAGCGTAATAAATGCAGACTTGCTACTCATAAGATTCTGAACCTGTATGCCTATGAATGGGCCTGCTGCCATGCCAAGTGAGTTTGTAAGTGCAAAACGGTTGATTCCAAGCCCCACTTTTTTTCGGGGAAGAACGTCACCTGCAAGTGTCATAGTTGCCGAACCGCACACGGAATAGACAACGCCCATATATAGGCGGACAATCACAAGAAGTGCGAAAGTTGCAAAAAATGCAAATCCCAAAAATGACAGTGAGAATAACGCCAAGAAAAGCAGATAAACTTTGTAGCGGTTAAAATTATCCAGAATGTAGCCTGCAAACGGACGGAAAAGAACCGTCGTGATTGACATTGCTGTCAAAATAATGCCTATCTGTGAGCCCGAAATGCCATTTTGTGCACAGTACACAGGGATAATCGGTACGGCGGCGTAAAAGGTTGCCATCATAAGCAGGTTGGTGATGAACAAAAGAACAAATCTCTTATTCCAGATTTTTTGAGTGTTTTCCATGTACAATCATACTCCTTTTCAATAAATCGCAAGCGACCTATTATTTTATTTTTAAGTGCCTGTCCGAATTTGCAGAACAAGCACTTTATAAACTAATCGATATTTTTTATTATTTTTTGGATTGTTGCACCTGTTATATTCTTGTCATCTTCCGAAATTCCGAAAAACAGCTTTGCGGTAATGTTGTCTATCTTTACGGAAATATCCTCCGCCATTTCCACAGCCTGCGGTGTAAGAGAAATGCTCTTGTAACGGCGGTCAGCCTTGGATGGATGAGTCAAAATCATTTGCTTTTCTTCCATTCGGGAGAGAATACTGCAAACTGTAGGCGTAGTAAGCCCCAGATTGTATTCAATATCCCTTTGGCAGATTTCCTTGTCGATATTTCTTTTCAGATAGCCGATAACCGTTGCCTGCGTGTAGGTTATTCCGAACTCGGAAAGTTCCTTGTTCAGCAGACGCTCAATCGCCGTGTTGAGTATCTTGAAATCAATTAAATGCATAATACACCTCCGTCAAAATACATTGTATACGATGTATTTTATCACGTTGGTTTTTAAATGTCAAGATTTTTATGAAAAATTATCGGCATATTTTCTACGGTTTTTGTAATTTAAAATATACTTTTTTGTTATTATTCACTTTATTGTGACACAATTACGGAATCATCGCTTTCTGTAACGGTGAAAGTATCATCATCGGAAGTTGCTTCTTGTGATATGATTACGGAATCATCGCTTTCTGTAACGGTGAAAGTATCATCATCGGAAGTTGCTTCTTGTGATATGATTACGGAATCATCGCTTTCTGTAACGGTGAAAGTATCATCATCGGAAGTTGCTTCTTGTGATATGATTACGGAATCATCGCTTTCGGTAACGGTAAAAGTATCATCGTTGGAATTATCGTTTTCGCCTTCTTCCTCACGCTCCCTAAGACGTTCCTCTTTTTCGCTTTCGGTGATAATTTCATATTCCGCACCTACAACGGAAATTTTATCCGCATCCCTGGGATTGACCTTTATGTTTACATTTATTGTTGAATCGAAACGGTCACTTCCTTTATCAACATACACCTTTCTTTGCTTAAGATTATTGAGTGCCGTTTTGAAATCGTCCCAATCGTTGTGCGTGCTGTCGAAGCCTACACTGTATTTCAGTTCCGTTACCGGATAGGTGGAAAAGTTATCTGTTTCTCTGTTGTAAAGATAATTTCCCATATCCATAGCCAAGTAAATATTTGGGGTGGTGTCCGTATACTCGTAAAACTGCATATTCACTTCAAGCTGATTTTCGGGTACACTTTCGTCGGTGTCGATTGTCACGTTCCTGAGTGCACCGTCACTGTATACAACAGTTTTTGCCTTGCTTGTCTGCGGCAGGGATATGGTTTTTGTTTCTTCAACAAGTTTGTACTCTGTATTCTTTGCAATAACTTCCAAGGACTGCATTTCAAAAAAGGCAATTGCACCGCCCACGCCAGTCAGTATCACGCCGATTATTGCAGCTGTGAGAAGTATGGTATTTGTTTTTTTGCTGAATTTTTTCATTGGTCAAACCTCCTTTGCATTTTTTGAAAATACAAAATTGAAAATTGCAAGCAGTACGGAAATGCCGAAAATATCGGCACCAAAGCAGGCTATTGTAAATCCCGCAAATGGATAGCCGACTATGCTCATCACAAGCAAAGCACCGAAAGCGACTAAGCCTAAAAGAAGTCCTATTGCACCGAAGAAAAGCACAAAGAGGGCAATAGCCATGATTGCAAACTTAATTATTTTGATTATAAATTTAGCGAAAGCATCGGTTTGTATTGCCTGTTTGCCTCTGTTTTCGGTGAGCCTTGTTGCGGGGCTTTTATTGCCTGTACTTACGCTGTTTTTGCTTAAACATTCGGCAATAAATCTGAAAAGTATGTAAATTATTGTCACAACTCCCAAAATCACGTAAAGTCTGCGTAATAAGCCGCCTACAATTCCGACATTGGCAAGTCCCACTATGTTCAAAAATAAATTCCATAAACCTTGTCCCACAACAAAGCAAATAAGCAGTATGCAAACAAGCAATATTGTTTTGAAAAGAAAGCCTACTATCGATGAGGGCTTTGTGTTCAGTGCAAAATCCCCGAGTTTGCCGAAAGCCGATTTTATTTTGCTTACCGTAATATAGAGTAGGCTCACGTTTTCACCTTGCTCAATTTTGTCGTAATCGGGATCTACGTTATAAGCGGAAAGTATTTCCCTTATTATATCGTCTATGTTCCCGAGAGATTGCACAGCTTCTTTTTCACTCTTGCCCTCGGCAATTTTGTTTTCGATATGCTGAATATATTCTCCTATTATATCGTTTCTCTCATCCGAATTGAGAATACCCAGTTTTTTCTCCATATAAGCTTTAAACTCGTTTTCAGTCATTCAAATCACTCTCCTTTATGAAATCAGATACTTTACCGAAAAACTCGTTCCATTCGTTTTTAAGCTTAATTGTGTATGCTCTGCCACTATCCGTCAAGTGATAGTATTTACGGGGCGGTCCCTCCGTTGATTCCTTCAGATATGTTTCAAAATAATGCTCGTTGGTGAGCCTTTTCAAAAGAGGGTATATAGTTCCCTCGTTTACGTTTACAATTTTGGAAACCTCGGCAACCATTTCGTAGCCGTACATATCCTTTTTTACAACAGAAAGCAACACAATAAGTTCCAGCACACCTTTTTTGAATTGTGCGTTCATTGTCATCACCTCTTGCTATTATATTACACCAACTACCTTGCAATGTCAAGTACCAAAAATAAAATAATACTAAAATATTTTATGTAGCTGTGTTTTAGAACAAATTTTCTAAAAATCTTGATTATTTTTTCGTTTTATGATAGAATATCGTAAATGACGGATGTAAAATGATTTGGGAGTGACTTATGTAATATGGAAAATAAAATAGTAATAAAGGGAGCAAGGGAGAATAATCTCAAAAATTTTGATTTGGAAATACCTCGTGATAAACTTGTTGTGTTTACGGGTTTGAGCGGAAGTGGAAAATCAAGCCTTGCCTTTGACACAATTTATGCGGAGGGGCAGAGGAGATATGTTGAAAGTTTGAGTTCCTACGCAAGGCAGTTTCTCGGTCAGATGGATAAGCCGGATGTTGACAGCATAGACGGACTTTCACCTGCCATTTCAATAGACCAAAAAACAACCAACAATAATCCACGTTCAACCGTGGGTACGGTTACGGAAATATATGACTATCTTCGTCTTTTGTTTGCGAGGATAGGTATTCCGCATTGTCCGAAGTGTGGCAAGGAAATTAAAAAACAGACCGTAGACCAGATTGTGGACAGAATCATGGAATTGCCCGAAAGAACAAGACTTCAACTTCTTGCACCTGTTGTGCGTGGAAGAAAGGGCGAGCACACTAAGATATTGGAAGATGCCAGAAAAAGCGGCTATGTGCGTGTGAGAGTGGACGGTATAGATTACGACCTTTCAGAGGACATAAAACTTGAAAAAAACAAGAAGCATACAATAGAAATTGTTGTGGACAGAATTATAGTCAAAGAGGGTATTGAACAGCGTCTTGCCGATTCAATAGAAACGGTTACGGCACTCACGGGTGGTATACTTGTGGTGCAGATTATAGATGGCGAAGAAATGACTTTCAGTCAAAATTTTGCCTGCCCCGATTGCGGTATAAGCATTGAGGAGATAGAGCCGAGAATGTTTTCATTCAATAATCCCGCAGGTGCTTGCCCCGAATGTACGGGTATAGGTGTTAAAATGGTTGTGGACGAAGATTTGATTGTGCCGAATAAAAAACTCACGCTTGCACAGGGTGCTATAAATGTGAGCGGTTGGGGAAACATAGGCACAAGCAATTCTGCATCTTCAATGCTTTTTGAGGCAATGAGCGAAAAATACGGCTTTGATATGAATACGCCTTATGAGGATTTGCCCGAAAAGGCAAAGAAAGTCATTATGTACGGCACAGACGGCGAAAAACTGGATATTCCTTATATTACGGGTGGAGTAAGAAGATATTATTCTTATGATTTTGAGGGTATTATAAACAGCGTTTCAAGGCGATATGCAGAAACAACCTCGGATGCTTCAAAGGAAGAATATGAGGAATATATGACAAATGTGGATTGCCCCGTTTGTAAGGGTAAAAGACTTAAACCCGAAATCCTTGCCGTTACGATAGCGGATAAGAGCATAAGCGATGTTACGGCTATGTCAATAAAGGATATTAAGAAATTCTTTGATGGTTTGGAGCTTACAAAAACACAGCTTGCCATAGGTGATTTGATACTCAAGGAGATAAACGCCAGAATAGGATTTTTGGTGGATGTGGGACTTGACTATCTCACACTTGCAAGAACGGCAGGCACGCTTTCGGGCGGTGAGGCACAGAGAATAAGGCTTGCAACGCAGATAGGTTCGGGGCTTGTGGGCGTGCTTTATATTCTCGATGAGCCAAGCATAGGTTTGCACCAAAGAGATAATGACAAATTGCTCGGCACGCTTAAACATTTGCGTGATATAGGCAACACACTCATTGTGGTTGAGCACGATGAGGATACAATGAAAGCCGCAGATTACATCGTGGATATAGGTCCTTATGCAGGCGCAAAGGGCGGTGAGGTTGTTTTTGCGGGTGAATACAAAGATATACTCACCGATGAGCGTTCAATAACCGGTGCTTTTTTGAGCGGCAGAGAGAAAATAGCCGTGCCTGCACAAAGACGCAGCGGCAACGGTGACAAGCTTTTGATTAAGGGTGCGGCACAGAACAATTTGAAAAATGTAGATGTTGAAATACCTTTGGGCACTTTTGTTTGCGTAACGGGTGTGAGCGGCAGCGGAAAGAGTTCACTTGTGAATGAGATATTGTATAAAACGCTTGCAAGGGATTTGAACAGAGCAAAGATAAAGCCGGGTAAGTGCGAAAAAATAGAGGGTATGGAAAAATTGGACAAGATTATAAATATAGACCAAAGTCCGATTGGCAGAACGCCACGTTCCAACCCTGCAACATACACGGGACTTTTCGATTTGATAAGGGATGTTTTTGCACAGACTCCCGAAGCAAAGGTGCGTGGTTACAGCAAGGGACGTTTCAGCTTTAACGTAAAGGGCGGAAGATGTGAGGCTTGCTCCGGTGACGGTATACTCAAAATAGAAATGCACTTTTTACCCGATATATATGTGCCCTGTGAGGTTTGCGGCGGCAAGCGATATAACAGGGAAACTCTGGAAGCAAAATACAAGGGCAAAACAATAGCCGATGTGCTTGATATGACAATTGACGAAGCACTTGACTTTTTCAGAAATCTGCCTAAGCTGCAACCTAAGTTGCAAACACTTAAGGATGTCGGACTTGGTTATATAAAACTTGGGCAGAGTTCCACAACACTCTCCGGTGGTGAGGCGCAGAGAGTAAAGCTTGCAACGGAGCTCAGCAGAAGAAGCACGGGCAAAACAATATATGTTCTCGATGAACCGACAACGGGTCTGCATAGCTACGATGTGAGAAAACTGGTTGATATACTCCAAAAACTCACAGACAGCGGAAACACCGTGGTTGTGATAGAACATAACCTTGATGTGATAAAAACAGCAGATTATATAGTAGATTTAGGTCCGGAGGGCGGCGACGGTGGCGGCACCGTGGTTGCGACAGGTACACCGGAAGAGGTTTGTAGGTGCGAGAAATCTTATACGGGTAAATATTTGAAACCGTTGTTGGGATAAAATATTAAAAAAATGATGTGAAGTTGTTGCAAAAGAAGTAGTGTTGATATACAATTGATATAGGGGGAAGAATATTGGGTAAAAAGGATAAATTGTTGGAAAAGCTATTGAAGATGCCTAAAGATTTCACTTTTAACGAAATGGTTTCTTTGCTGTCTTATTTCGGTTATGAGTTGAAACAGGGCGGAACAGGTTCGGGAGTTAAATTTATCAAAAATGGAAGTAATGAAGTAATAAATTTTCACAAACCACATCCAAATGGGGAATTGAAAAAGTATGTGTTGCAACAGGTGATTGAAAAATTGAAAAAGGAGGGGTTGATATGAGTAATTTATTAACATATAAAAATTACAACGGAAGTGTGGAATACTCCGAGGAGGACGAGTGTCTTTTCGGAAAGGTGATAGGTATAAAGTCGCTTATATCATACGAGGGAGATTCCGTCAAAGAATTGAAACGTGACTTTGAAGCTGCTGTTGACGAATATTTATCGGATTGCAAGGAGAGAGGGGTAGAACCCGAAAAGCCTTTTGAGGGAATATTCAGTGTGGTAATCAGCCCCGATTTGCACAGAACTGTTGCAAATTACGCTATGCAACACGGTAAAAGTCTTAATTCGGTGGTAGAAGAAGCAATAGGAAATATGGTAAAGCAATAAGATTGCTATGAAAGATTTAATGAGGAACAAAGAATGAAAAATATAACACTTATAGGTATGCCGGGGTGTGGTAAGA
>CAZUXS010000083.1:0-9468 GCA_964624605.1 uncultured Lachnospiraceae bacterium
AGAATATCTTTTTTCAGCATAACTTTTCCTCCAAGATACATTATTCATTTATTTTATGTTAATAATTATACTACACCAATCACTTAAAGTCAAATAATAAATACCGAGAGTTTGATAAATACACTCAAAACTATGAGCTTATCAAAAGTGTAAAAGTTAAAAAACGACCGAAATAAAAGCTATACTTCGGTCGTGCATTATTACATTTTATTTATAACTTACCGTTAAAAAGCACATTGTTGAGTATTGACTCAAGATATTCCTGTCTGCCGCTTGTCATCTTAGGTTCACCGTTTTCAAGAGTGTATTTTTCAAGTTCTTCAAGGCTTGTGTTGCCCTCTTTTATAGCCTTACCTATGCCGCTTTCATAACTTGAATATCTCTGCTTAACAAATTCGTCAATTCTGCCGTCCTCAATTATCTGATAAGCCTTTATAAGTGCAAGCGCAAAGGTATCCATACCCGCAATGTAAGCATGAACTATATCCTCATATTCAAATGAACCTCTTCTCACCTTTGCATCAAAGTTAAGTCCGCCGTTTGTGAAACCGCCTGCTCTTACAATTTCAAGTGTGGCAAGTGTAGCTGAATATAAATCCGTAGGGAACCGGTCAGTATCCCAACCCAAATCGGGGTCACCTTGGTTTGCATCTATGCTACCGAAAAATCCGTTTGTTCTTGCAACCGCAAGCTCATGCTGGAATGTATGGCTTGCAAGTGTTGCGTGGTTGGCTTCAATGTTAAGCTTGAAATCCTTGTCAAGTCCGTATTTTCTCAAAAATCCTATTACCGTTGCACTGTCAAAATCATACTGGTGCTTTGTAGGCTCCTTTGGCTTTGGCTCTACATAAAAATCACCCTTAAAGCCCTGCTTTCTTGCATAGTCCACAGCCATTTTCATAAGTCTTGCCATGTTATCAAGTTCAAGTGCCATATCAGTGTTGAGCAGAGTTTCATAACCCTCTCTGCCGCCCCAGAAAACATAGCCGTTGCCGCCGAGTTCAATTGTTGCATCAATTGCATTTTTAATCTGTGCTGCCGCATAGGCAAAGCTGTCCGCATTGCAAGATGTGCCTGCACCATGCATAAAACGTGGATGATTGAAACAGTTTGATGTGCCCCAAAGAAGCTTTATACCCGTCTGTTCCATCTTAGTTTTTATGTATGCAACAATCTCTTTAAGATTTTTCTTTGTTTCGGCAAAATCCTTGCCCGCAGGTGCAATATCGGCATCATGGAAACAAAAATATTCAATACCGAGTTTTGTCATAAATTCAAAACCCGCATCTACTTTTGCTCTTGCAATTTCCATACCGTCTGTCAAACCGCCGTAGCTTCTATCCATTGTGGGTGAGCCGAACTGATCACCGCCGCCTGCACAAAGTGTATGCCACCAGCTCATAGCAAATTTAAGATGGTCTTTCATCTTTTTGCCGTCAATCACTCTCTCTGCATCATAATACTTAAATGCAAACGGATTTTTTGAGTCCGCACCCTCGTAAACTACCTTTTCAATCATTGGGAAATATGTTTTCATTGTTGTCCTCCTTATCTGTATAAATCCCTAACTGCGGGATATATCTTTACAAATTTCTCATACTTTTTATTATATCTTTGCACAATTTCAGAATCGGGGTATATAGAAGCTTTTATGCCCGAAATACTTTTTGCGGCTTCTTCAACATCTTTATATTCGCCGTTTGCCACAGCCGCCAATATAGCCGCACCGTAAGACGGTCCTTCCTCGGTTTCGGCACTGTCAATTCTTATTCCGATCACATTTGCAAATATTTTCTTCCAAAGCTCACTTTTTGCACCGCCGCCGCAAATTTTGGCATTTTCTATTTTTATGCCGCTTTTCACAGCCGCTTCAAAGCAATCCCTTATGGCAAAGGCAACACCCTCCAACACAGCCTGTGTCATATCCGCTCTTGTTGTTTCTGCGGACAGACCTATGAATGAACCTCTCACGCTTGTGTCGTTGTGAGGTGACCTCTCTCCCATAAGGTAGGGCAAAAAATACACATTATTGTTGCCAAGCTCCGTTATTTTTTCTTGCTCCGAGTTGTAGTCATCCGTGCCTATTATATCTTCCATCCACCAGCGGTTACAGCTTGCCGCACTCAATATACAGCCCATAAGGTGAAAACCTCCGTCGGCGTGGGCAAAATAATGTATGGCGGGATTTCTTTCGCTGTCTATATTTTTTCCGCTTACAAAAAATGTACCGCTTGTGCCAAGAGATATGTTGCAACCGCCCTCGCCCACAGTGCCCGTGCCTACGGCAGCCGCCGCATTGTCACCTGCACCTGCCGCAACAATTACGGTTTTGGGAAAATCCAGTTCTTCTGCTATATTAGGCAAAAGTGTGCCTATTTTGTCACTGCTTTCATATAAAGTCGGCAATTGATTTTCACTTATGCCGCAAATTTCAAGCATTTCCTCGGACCACTTTTTGTTTTCCACATCAAGCAAAAGCATACCGGACGCATCGGAATAGTCGGTGGAGAAAACACCGGTAAGTCGATATGCTATATAGTCTTTGGGCAACATAATTTTTCTTATTTTTTCGAAATTTTCGGGTTCATTCTTTTTAAGCCACAGAATCTTTGGTGCGGTAAAGCCTGCAAATGAAATATTGCCCGTATATTTCACAAGCTTTTCCGTTCCTATCACGTTATTGAGATAATCACTCTCCTCCGCAGTTCTGCCGTCATTCCACAATATAGCGGGGCGAATTACGTTATCATTTTCATCAAGTATAACAAGCCCGTGCATCTGTCCGCCGAAGCTTATGCCCGCAATATCAGACCTTTCTATATCTTTGGTAAGAGCTTTAAGCCCCGTAGTCACAGCCGTGTACCAATCATAAGGGTTTTGTTCCGACCAACCCTCTTTTGGGTAGCTGACATCATAACTCTCGGATACGGTAGCCTTAATACCACCCTTCTCATCCATAAGCAAAAGCTTGACAGCCGAAGTACCCAAATCTATACCTATGTAATACAAAAAAACACCTCCAACTCAGTATCTTTATTACAGTTTAGTATAAATTTTCCATTTTGTCAATAGGTTATGCAATTTTATTACCTAACTTTTTTAATTTTTTTATTTTTACTTTTTACCATTGAAAAGTCCGCTCAAATTTAGTATAATCAATACTAAGAAACAAAATCAACTTGCGTAGTAAAGGAGTGTAATTTATATGTCAATTAAATCCACAATCATCATTCAAAAAGAAGAAAATTGGTATGTTGCAACGAGCATTGAAACAAATGTTGCTTCCCAAGGTAAAACAATAGACGAAGCACTCGATAACCTTAAGGAAGCTCTTGAACTTTACTTTGAAGATAACACCCCGGATGAAATGAATAATCCCGTATTTATAACTACATTGGAGGTTGCTGTGTAATGGGTTCAAAATATCCCGTACTTACACCCAATGAAGTAATCAAAACCCTAAAAAAATTCGGTTTTAAATTTGTTTCACAAAAAGGTAGTCACTTAAAGTATTCGGATGGAAAGTACACAACAATAATACCAAATCATAGCGAAGTTGCAAAAGGCACTTTAAAAAGTATCTTAACACTTGCTCATATAGATTTAGAAGATTTCCTTGCGGAATTATAAAATGGATTCTTCCTTACTTCTAATCAATATCTATATATTTTATCGGAGAAATAAATGAACTTATATTTAGCACCCCTTGAGGGAATAACCGGACACATTTTCAGATCTTGCCAGCTTAAGCACTTCGGCGGCGTAGACAAATATTTCACACCTTTCATCACACCGAGTGAAAAAGGTGTTTTGGGCACAAAATACTTACGTGATATTCTGCCCGAAAACAACAAGGGGCAAAATCTTGTGCCTCAAATTTTAACAAACTCGGCAAGCGGCTTTGTAACCATGTGCAAGGCATTTGAACAATATGGCTACAGTGAATTCAATCTCAACCTCGGCTGTCCGTCGGGCACTGTGGTTTCAAAAGGCAGAGGTTCGGGATTTCTTGCGCACACGGATGAACTTGATGCTTTTTTGAACGATATATTTAAAAGCGACTTTAAAATATCCGTGAAAACACGTATAGGTATAGAAAACCCCGATGAATTTTACAAACTGCTTGAAATATACAACAAATACCCCATCAGCGAGCTTATTATACATCCCAGAACAAGAAAGGATATGTATAAAAACTTTCCTGACTTTGATATGTATGCTTATGCGGAGGAAAACAGCAAAAACAAGCTTTGCTACAACGGAGATATATTTGATGCAAGCGACTACAAAAAAATCGTAGGCAAGCTTAAAAACACCGATACCGTTATGATTGGCAGAGGAGTAATAGCCAATCCTGCCCTGCCTGCAATCATTAAAAACGGTGAAAAGATTACAAAAGAGCAAATAAAAGCATTTTATTATGACGTATATGAGGGATATAAGGATATGCTCAGCGGAAACACACCTCTTATGTACAAAATGAAAGAACTGCTTTTATATATGTCCGTAATTTTTAAAGACAGTGAAAAAATAATGAAAAAAGTGAAAAAAGCAAAAAATATCAATGACATGAATTCCGCTGTCACCGAGCTTTTTTCTGTTTGTGATTTAACTATTAATCAATAAATTACAGCCGAGGATGATTTATCAATCCTCGGCTGCATTCATTTTAAATATAGTACCTGTATTTGAATTTACTCTTAAAATCCAAAATCTTTATTTGACCCGCAAGCTTATCCGCAAATCCCAACACTACCCTTTCTTCGTATGGTTCAAGTGTCTGTTCTCCGTACACAACCTTTTCTATAAGGCTGTATACCCTATTGTATTCGCTTTTGCGAAAAGTCTTAAACTTCTCGCAAAGTTGGTCATCTATATAATTCGGATTTTGGTTCAAATCCGTGTCTATACCCATATATTTCAATGCTGTGCATATTTTTTTGAAAGCATAAAGCATTTTTCTTTTCTCATCCAGTGAAGCAAAAACCTTATACGAATATTTTCGCCTTACAAATCTTTGAACTTCCAGTATAAAAAACGCAAGTATTAACAGCATAACCATCAAAGTGAGCACCCCGTAGAATCTGCCTGCCACAAATGTGAATAATTTTTTTATTACACTTTCGTGGTCTGTGCCACCCTCTGTGTTGTCAATTGAATTATAGTATACAGAATCATCTATTTCGTCATCGTCATTGTCCGTATATTTATATGTATCTTCAAACATTGACATATCGGAATAGCAACCCGTTGTGACATCAACAGGCAACCAGCCCACACCATCCATGTAAACTTCAACCCAAGCATGTGCATTGTCGTCGGTAATTTTTACGTGTCCGTTGCAAGCAACCAAATTTTCATCCGTTACCAAATATCCCTCGGCATATCTTGCAGGTATACCCATTTTTCTGTAAGCAAAAACAGCGGCAGAAACAAAAATCGGTGCGTTGCCCTCCTTGCTTTTTTCCAAGCTGTATCTTATGGGGTCTTCATCCTGAGGCACTTCTGACGGATTTTCGGTATATTTTATATTCTGAGACAAAACCGACCTTATCTTATCGGTTGCCGAATATATTGTTTCAACACCGATTTCATTTTCACCCGTGAAAAGCTGTGAAAATATATCCGAATAATCTTCATCCTCGTCCAAATAATTTTCGTAAACAAAGGCTCTGTAAATGGACTCCGAAGCCATATACTCCTCTTGTTTGTCATTCAACGGATTTTGAAGCCAATCATCATTATATATCAACTCCGATGGCAAATCCTTGGGCACATGTTCAAATTCATAACTTTTGCAGCCCTTGAAGGCACTTGAAACATATTGATAATCCTTGTTAAGCCTTACTTTTCCGCTGACACTGTTTGCGGAATACGGTATATATACATATTTTCTGTATGCATTCTTGTTCTCGATTTGCACAGCCTCTTTGGGATATGTTCCCTCCTTTAAGCAAAGCTGTTGATACTCGCTGTACTGCATATCGGGGTCAAATTTTCTGCTCAAAAGCCATTGCATAATGCCGTCATTTTTGCCTCTGTATGCCGATTTATGCAGTTCCGACCACTTGCCGTCCTCATAGTATCCTCCGACAAAGCCTTTAAGATACATCGTTGTTATAAACTTTGTGTCAAGAGTAAGCCTTTCCTTATCTTCGGCAAACATTTTATAGGCTTTTCGCAAATCGCCCTTTGGTAAACCGTCACTTCCGTAACGCATTTCTTCCCAAGCAGCTTTAACATCATCCTGTGTTTCCTTTATTATCCCTATTTCATCCTTGCTTGTGAAACTTACGGCAAGCAACACAAACACAAGAGTGCAAGTTGACCACACAATATGTGCCATGTAAAGTCTGCCTGCAACCCTCAAAAACCATACGCCGCCCCAAGCACAGCAAAGCATAGCCATACCAATCTTGGAGTCGACCTTTAAAACAACGTTTGCAATTATCACAAGTGCAATATATGTAAAAAGAATAACAGCCTTTTTTCTTTTTACACAATAACATATAAATTCCGCAAGCAAAACGGTGCAAACAGAAATAAAAAATCCAAGTGAAATCCTATCGTTCCTCACAGCCAAAAGTTCCACACCATCCGAAAAGGCTGAATTATAGAGCGTTATAACTCCGTTTATTAAAGTGTGAAATCCATTGACCGTATCCGAAAACAGCACCAATGCAACTATGGTTGTCAAAAAAATATAAACCAAGTGCGCATACTTGAATTTTTCCGCAGCCTTATTCACAGCTTCCGCAGCCACTGTGGGTATCACGGCCGCCGCAACGGAGAAAAGCAATCTGTTATGCTGTGGCAAAACGGGATAAAACGAAGCACCGGTACCGAGTATAAACATAACGCAAAGCAAAGCTTCCCATATATATTCCGCCTTGTAATGTCTGCTGTCACATATCAAAACTTTTTTTATTTTATTTTTTTCCATATCACATTCACCAACCACATCACAAAACAAGTGTATACTCTTTTTCATCAAGCATATCTGCGGATATCGCCGAAACATTAACCCTACCGTTGCTGACAGACTGCATTTTTTTACCCTTGCCGTGCAGCATAACAATGCTTACACCCATATTTTTATATATCCTTGCAAGCTCGGCGGGATAATTTTCCCACACTACGCAAATAATCCTTGAATAACCCAAATTTTGATTTTTCAAAACCTGATATTCAAGCCATTCTCCGCAATTCACAGCAGGTTTTATGCACATCAAACTGTCAATAGCCTCCATTCCGTCCGATACATTCATAATATGAAATTTTTCAATCCTGTCACTTGTGGGCATGGCAAGACAATGTGGCACACATGATTGCAAAAGCTCAACACTTAAGGATAAACCCATCCTTATAACAGCCAATTTGTTTTCATCCGACAAAGTTTCACCCTGTTGCATTGTTCCGAAATCAATATACAAAAGCGTATCAACCTTTGTTGGTCTGTTATGCTCCTTTGTAATCAAATTGTCGTATGACTTTGAGGAAAGTTTCCAGTGTATGCGGCGTAGGCTGTCACCCGGAATATACGCTCTCAAATCCGAAACCTCTCCCGATTCATCGCCTTTTGTGCTGTTATCAAAGCAATCTCCCTCCGCATAGCAATGTGAATTACTTTGGCAGGCAACCTTAAGATTTACCTTTTCGGCATAGACAATCACTCTTTGCACCTTATTTTCGGACTTAAGTTCAACACCGAAAAGTCCCAAAAGGTCGCAAAGCTTCACATTTTTAATTTTAAATATAATCAAACCGCACCTGTTGCAGCTATAGGGCAAATTTATTTTATTTGTGTCACGCACACCCGAAACCTTATATTGAATAATTTCTTTTTTATCAAAAAGTGAATTATATATCTCTACGGTTATCAGCAATATTCCGTGTGAAAGATAGCCCTTTGAAATTCCTTTGCCATCGGCTTTCATATAAAGCCCTGCATCCTTTGTGGCAAAAACTCGATTCTTCACACCAAAGGTAACCCTTAGTTTTTTCATTGCAACTCCCAGAAAAATTCTCATTGCAAACGGTATTGCCGTGAGCAAAATCAAGCCGTAAAGCACGGTATAACTGCCGAGTATCAGAAAGGCAACAAGGCACACGGTCCAAACAAAAGCATAACCTATGCGATATTCTTTCAAAACGTGTCACCCTACCAATCTTCCGTTATAAGGGGTTGACCTTAAAATTTCATCCAAAACATCCGCACCCGTCACACCCTCAATTTTAGATTGAGGTTTAAGCACAATCCTATGTGCGCAAACATCCTTATAAACAGCCTGTACATCCTCTGGTATAACATAATTTCTTTCACCCAGCACGGCGCACGCCCTTGCCATTTTTGCAAGTGCGAGCACCCCTCTGGGGCTAACCCCGAGATTTACAAGCGGCATTGTCCTTGTTTTTTCACAAAGCGTGGTTATATAAAGCAAAATATCATCCGTCATTTTAACGGTTGAAAGATAGTTTTGAACCTCCGTTATATGATTCCTTGTAACAACTTTATTTACATTATCCATCTTATTTTGATATTTGTGCATCTTCAAAATATCTATTTGTGCCTGCGTTGAGGGATAACCCATTGATAACCTCACCATAAATCTGTCAAGCTGAGATTCGGGCAATGGATTTGTGCCCGCACTGCCGAGTGGATTTTGCGTTGCAATACATATAAATGGATTTTCAAGTATGTACGTTTCACCATCCACCGTAACACTTTTTTCTTCCATAACCTCCAAAAGCGCAGATTGCGTTCTGGGTGATGTTCTGTTTATTTCATCACCCAAAAGCAAATTACAAAAGGCTACGCCCTTGTGAAATTCAAAGCTGTCATTTTTTCTGCTGTATATCGTGAAGCCCGTAATATCGGACGGCATAGTATCGGGTGTGAACTGTATACGTTTGCAATCCAATCCCAATGCCTTTGAAAAAGCCAGTGCTATTGTTGTTTTACCAACACCGGGGCAATCCTCAAGCAGAATATGACCGCCTGCATATATAGTCATCAAAACCTTTTCAATAATATCGTCCTTGCCGATAATAACTTTTTTGACCTCATTAATTATGTGTGTGGACTGTTCAATTATCATACTTCTCCTCCACTTAAATCATCTTCAACATTTTCCTCGGAAACCTCTTCGGTATATTCCTCAATTATCTCCTGTGTAGCTTCGGCTTCCGTCTGTGTTTCTTCGGTCTCTTCATTTACGGTGGCAATTTCAACATCACCGTTCTCGGTTATTTCCTCTTCATCGGCATCCGTTTTTTCTTCTTCAACGTCTTCCGTTTCATACTCAACGTGCCAATAATCCAAATTGACATCTTTCGCATCTTCCGTTTCGTCCTCGGTTTCATATTCAATCCACCAGTGGTCCAAATCAACATTGGTTTCATCCTCGGTTGTTTGTTCCGTGCTTTCTTCGGTTGTTATATCTTTCTCGGGCTGTTCCTCTTTGGAAA